>WFNR01000058.1 GCA_015488485.1 Cyclobacteriaceae bacterium
TTCAGACCACCCGGTTTAAAAGCCGTGGGGCCATATACTTTGGGGATGCAGTCTTCCAGCACTTCGCTCTGGTCGGTGGTTACGCAGTTGAAATTATTGGTAGCATTGACTACATATACCCCGCCCTGGTTGACCGAAATGGTGCGGGTGTTGTCTCCGGTATTCCAGGCATAGCTCACAAAATCGGGGCCGGCATCCAGGGTAATATCGCCTTCATCGGGACAGAAGACCACCGAACTGGAGAGGGTAGTGGGCGTTACCGGAGCCTTCACTACATCCAGCGTATCGGACTGGCTGCATTGCCCCGGCCCGTTGTCGGTTACGATTACCACAAACTGGCCGGCTGTGGTGCTTTGTATTTGTGAGGTGATATCGGGCAACTCCAGGCCGTTGAGCCACCAACTGTAAGACAGGTTGAGGTTGTTGGACTGCCCGCTGACCGTGGTTGACAGCGTAAATGGCTTGCCATCGTCACAGGCCAGCGTGCTGCTCAGGGCTACGGTAAAGGGCTGCGGAATGGTGATAGCCTCACCCTGCGATACGAAGCAGTTCTGGTTGAGCTGGTTGCTGACCGTAACCGTGTAGGTACCGGTTTGGGTTACGGTAATCTGCGGGCTGGTCTGGCCGCTGCTCCAGCGGTAGTTGAGGGCTGCTCCGGCATAGCCGCCATCGGCATTGGCGGTAAGCACTACCTGGCCGCTGCATATCTGCGTGGTATCTATGTCGATGGTTACCGTAGGGGTGGGCACCAGGGTTACATCTACTGCCCTTATGGAATCGCAGGTGGTGGAGCTGGCCGCCTTGATATAGACGGTTTGGTTACCCAGATCGGTATAGGCTGTAGCAATCGGGTTGAACGGCCCGCTATTGCTCAGCCCCCACTCAAAATTGGCGCTGGGAGTGGTGGAGGTCACGTAAGCGCTCAAATCCAGAGTGGTGCCGCATTCGCTTAACGTAGGCGCTACCTGCAGGTCGGTTACCGGTGTGGGGTTAATGGTAACCGGGGCAAACGAGTTGGTACAGCCACCGCCCGTGTCGGTTACTTCGATGGAGTAGGTGCCGGCCGCTAGGTTGTTGACCACAATGGTGTTGCCCGGCCCCGAGACAGCCGATGTGCCGGTAACCGGAGCATTGGCGGGGTTGTTTTGGTCGCGAATGGTGTAGTTCACCGACCCGGCATTGATATCGGTTTCAAAGCTGATCTGCCCGTTGCCACCCAGACAGTCGTCATTTACCGAGTTTACATTTACAATGGTAAAAGGGGCCGGCTCGGTGATAATCACATTACTTAGCTGTTGGTTGCAGGCCGACACGTTGTCGGTGATGGTTATGTTATAAACACCGGCCGACAGGTTGCTTACAATAAAAGCCGAATTGGGCCCGGTGAGGGGTTGTGCGGTTACACTTACCGGCCCGGTAATTGTGTAGGTAAAGTTACCGGTACTGCTCAGGTTAATAATCATGGTGCCGTCAGTGCCACCGCATGTGGTAACGGCCGTATTTTCTGCTGCCGTAAATACCGGCAGCGGGTTCACCGTTACGATGGCCTCATCTACTACCAGGCAAGTGGGGTCGGCCGGGTCTTCTACCTCTACTCTTACCGTATAGTTGCCACCGGCCATATTCAAGGCACCGAAGTCAAAGGTACGTTGGTTGTTGGCCGGGGATACCGGGTTGTTGTCGATATACCAGAAATAATTGCTGGCGTTGGCCTGGCAATCGAGTACCAGGGCGTCATTTTCGCAGATGGTTACATCAGGCCCCAGGTCCACGGTAAAGGGAGGCCCGATAAACACGCTGGCAGTGGTGGTGCAGCCGCTGGTGCGGTCGGTTACGGTTACGTCATAGGTGCCTTGGTTGCTTACCGTAATGGTGTTGGTAGTATCACCGGTTGACCAGCTAAAGGAGAAGTCGTTGATATTGGGCGGAGGGGTATCGTACACGCTGATAGGCATGGAGCTGCCGCACAAGGGCAGCCCGGCCGGCAGGCTGGAGGCCGGTGGTGGGGCATTAACTGTGATAGTCTGTGAAAAGGCCGTGTTAAACCCGCAGCGGTTGCCAATCAGCAGCGATACCAGATAGTCACCGGCCTGGCTCAATACGGTTGAGTCGGACAGGTTGGGCGAGGTATAAACCACATTGCCCAGCGAGTCGGCTATTTGCCAATAGGCCGTATCGATTACCGAGGTAGTGGTGGCAGTGAATACAATCTGCTGGCCCAGGCACACCGGTGAGGAAACGAAATAGGAAGGAGTCATTTGCGCATTGCCGAAACTTTGGGCGAAGTTGGGCAGCCCCAGTCTGCTGGTAGTACCGGCTGCCAGCGGAAAGCCGCTGGGTGTATAGGTGGAGGCGGTAGCCGTATCACCGTTTACATTGATCAAGCCCAGGTTGCCGGAGCCATTTACCGCCACATAAGTTTGCCCGTCCGGGCCGTTCTGGATGGCACCCAGTTCACCGGCAGCCGTCATAATAGGGGTGAGCAGGCGCATCAGGCTAATGGTGTCGGAACGATACTCCATGATTTGCGAGGCTGCTCCGGTGCTTACGGTAGCAAACAGCTTGCCACCATTGGGAGCAAACTCTACGCCATACACTTTACCGTTGGCGCCATCGGCAGTCAGGTCAATTTGCCGGTAATTACTTAGGCGTCCGGTGGTGTTGTCCCATGCAAATACCTCCAGGTAATTGGGGCCGGTAGGGCCTTCGGCCAGGGCCACGGCCAGTTTGGTGCCGTCACCCGATAGCTTCATATAGCCCTGGGCGAATTCCGGAGCGGTGAAACTGTGATCGGCACCGATGCTGGTAACCACAGGTATGCCGATACCGGTAGGGGTAAGCGGATAGGCCCGGAAATTGTTGTTGCCGTACTCATGAATAATCACCCAATTGGTATTGGCGGTAATGCGTTCTGTACTTTTGGTAAACAGGGTAATGTTTTTCTGGGCTATGCCTCCGCTGCCACCATTTAGTTTGATATCGAATACCGAATATTTAAACTCATAATTACCGGTGCCGGTCCCGGCTTCCTGAGTGGTAAAAATGTAATACTGGGTCTCATCGTTGGGGAAGGGTACCGCTATTACCGACTGGCTGGAACCCGGGTCACCCCCCAGGCCGGTGTCGAGCAGGGAGTGCACGCCCGTAACCTTGTCTTTAACAAAGACCTGGTCGCCATCGGTATAGAATAGCACCACTCCATTGCGGTCGGAGACGGCCGTGCACCCTTCGGGGGCGTCCATCTGGCTGTCGCTCAAGGCATTGGTGGCTGGTGGGTTGAAATCAATGCCGGCATTCTGCCCGAAATACCACACGTTGGCACGCTGGTCGGTAGCTCCGTATTCCTGTACATTTACTCCGGCATAGGCCGTACAGCCAGTAGTGGGGTCGGTAGCTACCACATAGTAGTAGCCGGCCGAATCAGGAGTAAGGGTAGGGCCGGTATCACCATTCGACCACAGGTAAGTGGTGCCGGCCGGGGCGTTGTTGGCCTGGGCGGTTACGCTGAATGCCGTACAGGTAGGACCGTATTTGGGTAGCTCACACTGGCAGGCTACGGTATCGCTCGGTAAGATAAGCTGCAGGTCGAACTGCGTAATATTAATGGCTTTGGTAACCGTGTCGGTCTGGTTATTGAGCTCGGCAATGAGCATCACATTATACGTGCCGGCCGAGGCATAGGTATAGATGGGCGCCAGTTGGGTGGAGTTGCCGCCATCCCCGAAGTCCCAGTACACCCGGTCGGCCGGGGGGCTGATAAGCGGGTAAAAGGTAGTGGGCGAATTGCTGCAGGTACCGGCATAGGTGAAATCTACCGATAGGCTTACCTGGCGCGGGGGCAGGGTGGCCGGGAACTGATAGCCATTGATATTTTGTGTGGCAAAAACCGTGGGGTCGTACTGCACCTGGGTGGCCACCGAGTCGGCATCACGAATACGCCCCACTACCAAAGGGCCGCCATTGAACTCCTGGTAGAGGTGGTAAATGTTGTTGTCGGGCCCGCGCTGCAGACCGTAGCTGCCGAATACCGGAGCCGGTAATATCGAAAGCAGCGAGCTGCCGGCCGGCAGATTGAAATCGTACTGCAGCACATCGGCAGTATTGGCGATGCCCCCGTAGCGCGAGATATACAGCTTGCTGCCATCGGGCGACCACTCCACATCATACACCGCTTCGGTGGCCTGGTCGGCAAAGCCCGAGTTAAGAATCTCGGTATCGAAGCTGAGCACCCCGGTCATGCGGTCAAAGTCGAGCAGTTGTACATTGGTATTGGGGGAGGCCGGAGCCACGGCTATCTTATCTACCTGGTCGGAAAAACTAAGGTGAGCGGCATTCAGGGTGACGGTGCCCAGCGTGTAAGTCTGCTCCGTCCAGCCGGCCGGGTTGGCTCCATTGATATCGAGTACCTTGTACACATTGCTACCCTGGTCAAGGGTAATGAGCCAGTAGCCCGACAGGTCGCCCTTGGCCAGCGCCAGCATAGCCTGAGAGGCATTGGCCGTGCTGGCCGGTATGCTCTGGTTGAAGACTGTAACCGACCCCAGGTTGGGTTGCGGGAAAACGGCATTGCCCGGCTGGCTCATATCCACTATCGAATAATTGATGGCGCCACCGGGGGTATTGGTGAAAATGATGTACTGCTGGTTGTTGCCCGGCATGGAAATGATAGCCGTGTTCTGGTTTTTGTTTACATCGGCATTGAGCAGAAAAGCCGGATTGCCGGCAATGATGCCGTCCATAAGCTGGAAGCTAGCATCGTAAACGTACTGACCATCGGTATAAAACAACAAGTTGCCGGTTTCGGGTTCGGTGGCTGTGGCATTGCCAAAGCTGCCGAAGGGGGGCGATTTGTAAATGCTGTCGAGGCTGACATTCAGGTTGGGGCGGTTGAACTGCATGCTGTACACCGAATTGCCGAAAAACCAATTGTAATTGGCGTATGATGCCTGGGCCAGCGTTTTTACGGTGCTAAGCAGCATAAGGGCGGTGACCAGCAGTAGAATTTTCCCTGAATGTCTGTTCATATATTCCTGATTTCAGTCTTTTACATTAGAACGTATAAAACTTGCCAGTAGATACACGGGGGTCTTTAAAAGTGACCTGATTTTCCGAAAGGGCTAATTTAGGCCATTATTTTTAGCCCTAAAACATTTGCTTACAAAAAAGAAATACAACGCTTTTTTTCTCTTACATCGGTGTATGGGTTTTGCAGGCTGCTGTTTATTTGTTAATCTAGCGCTGCAATCTATTTATATAACAATTAAAGGGATATTGCGTTATTGTTTATATTTTGGCAGCATCTTACCATTCAATCATAAGAGATAAGGTGAAATACCGCTACCGTACGCTTGTTTGTATGCTGATGTTCTTGCCGGCCCTGGCCGGACAGGCGCAGGATGTGCAATATTCGCAGTTTTATGCTGCTCCGCTTTATCTTAATCCAGCCTTTACAGGGGCTACACATCTTACCCGTGTAGGCGCTAACTACCGCAACCAGTGGCCGGCTTTGCAGGCTAATTTCGTAACCATGAGTGCCTGGGCCGATCATTATATCGATGACAAAAACAGCGGTATCGGTTTTATGATTCAAACAGACAAGACCGGCATTGCCAGTTTGCGCTCTACCAGTTTTACCGGCTTGTATGCTTATCAATTACCTGTTTCCAAAGAGTTTACCGTGCGGGTGGGGGCTGCGGCCGGTTATGTACTGCGCGATATCAATTTTACCGATTTAACCTTTGGCGATCAGTTTGACGCCAACGGCAATATAAGCGGCCCTACCAATGAGCCCTTGAATACCGGTGAAAAGAAAAGTTATTTCGATATGGCGTTGGGAGGCTTGCTGTATTCCAAAAATGCCTGGATAGGGGTTTCCAATAGTCATACCACCCAGCCCAACCAGTCGCTGGTGGGCGGGGAGAGTCGTCTGCCCATGAAATGGTCGGTGCATGCTGGCTATAAGTTTTTCTTTAAACCGGGGGTGATTGACCACGGCATGTATGCCGAAGAGCAGGAGCGCAGCCTGGCACCTACCGTGCAATGGCGTAAGCAGGGGCAGTTCAGCCAGCTCGATGTCGGCATGTATTTCACTTTTGAGCCGGTGGTGTTGGGCGTGTGGTACCGGGGTTATCCGCTCAAGCAGGTGTCCGGGTTTACCGACAACGAGGCAATGGTGATTTTGCTAGGCTACACCAAGGAGACCAAAGACAACATTCTGAACATCGGCTATAGCTATGATGTTACCATTTCGAAACTAGGCGCTTCCAGTGGAGGGGCGCATGAATTTTCCATTTCTTATGCCTGGTTTACCGGAGACCCGCGCAAACCACCCAAGAATGTCAGGCTGATACCCTGCCCCGATTTCTAGCGGCTGTGTTAAGCTAATCTGTTATTTTTGCGCCCACTATGGCGTTTACTCCTTCTTTTTATCTGGGGCTGATTATAGCTATTTACCTGCTGGGCTATATAATAGGCGAAGTACTCGACTGGCTCAATCTGCGCTACAGCCGCCAACCGCTACCACCGGAGGCGGCTGGAATTTACGATGCCACTGAATACGAGCGTGCACAGGCCTACCAGCGCGACCGCACCCGTTTTGGCTTTATTACTTCGGCCTTCAATACCCTGCTTACCCTGGCTTTTTTGTGGTGGGGTGGTTTCGGTTGGCTCGATCGCCTGCTGAGCGCCTACATCGAGCAGCCGGTTTGGCTGGCGCTGGCCTTTTTCGGGGTACTCATGCTGGCGGCCGACTTGCTGAATATGCCTTTTCAGCTTTATGCCACATTTGTAATCGAAGAAAAATACGGTTTTAATAAAACCACGCTCAAAACCTTTGTGCTGGACAAGCTCAAGGGCTACCTGCTCGGGGCGCTGATTGGCGGCAGTCTGCTGGCCTTGTTTTTCTGGCTGGTGCAGCATCTGGGGCAATCGTTCTGGTGGTATTTCTGGCTGGCTATTACGGCTTTTATGGTATTGATGAATTTGTTTTACACTACCCTGATCCTGCCGTTGTTCAACAAGCTCACACCGCTGCCGGATGGTGAGCTGCGGCAGGCCATTGAAGATTACGCTCGCCAGGTGGGCTTCCCGCTTACCAATATCTATGTAATTGACGGCTCCAAAAGGTCGAGCAAGGCCAACGCTTTTTTCTCCGGCTTTGGCAAGAAAAAGAAAGTGGTGCTTTATGATACCCTGATTGAGAAGCACACAGTACCCGAGTTGGTAGCCATCTTTGCGCATGAGGTGGGGCATTACAAGAAAAAGCACATTATTCTGGGCTTGGTGTTGTCGGTGCTGCAAACCGGTTTTATGCTTTACCTGTTGTCGCTGATGATTTTTAACGAACAACTTAGCATGGCACTGGGTGCTGCCGGCTTGCGCATTCATCTCAACTTGATTGCTTTCGGTATTTTATATTCACCTATATCCATGATGCTGGGCCTGCTGATGAATGTGATAAGCCGAAAGAACGAATATGAAGCAGACAGCTATGCCGTGCAAACCAGCGATGGGGGGCAGTTGGCGGAGGCACTCAAAAAACTGGCCGCCAATAATCTAAGCAACCTGCTGCCACACCCCGCTTATGTATTTGTGCATTATTCGCATCCTCCGCTGCTTAAGCGACTGGCGGCTATTGGCAGGGCAGCTACCTAAAGAAAATCGATATCCACATTCAGCGGTATTTTCATCAGGTACTGTAGGGCTTCTTCCACCGTCAGGTCTTCGAATAACACCTGGTAGAGTTTTTCAGTAATGGGTGCCCGGAAGCCGTTGTACTGGGCGAAGTTTTTCATAATACGCACGGTATTTACCCCTTCGGCCACTTCCTGCATGGAAGCGCTGATTTGCGGTAAAGTTTCACCTTGTGCTAACCGGTAGCCTACGGTAAAGTTACGGCTCAGGCTACTGGAGCAGGTAGCCACCAGGTCGCCAATGCCTGCCAGGCCGATAAAGGCTTCGGTATTACCGCCCAGCGCTTTGCCCAGGTGGATCATCTCTACCATGCCGCGGCTGATAAGCAGGGCTTTGGCATTTTCGCCAAACCCCAGGCCGCTCAGGGCACCTGCGGCTATGGCAATAATGTTTTTGAGTACGCCCGTAAGCTCTATGCCAATCAGGTCTTTGTTGCCATAGACCTGAAACAGGTCATTGCGCAGCAGCCGCTGGCCTTCGGCAATCACCGAATCGAAACGGCTGGCTACTACGGTGGCAGCCGGGTGTTTGTCGGCTATTTCACGGGCCAGGTTGGGCCCGGCCAGGCAGCCTACCTTTACCACCGCTGTTTCTTCCAGTATCACTTCGCTCATGGTCTTAATATGGCTGCGGGTCAGCGGCAGGTTGGTATCTTCTGCTGTGTAGCCATCGGGCAGGGTTACGTCCAGCCCCTTGGTACCGTGAATCAGCCGGTGGTAGGGGTAGAGGTAGGGCGCCACCTTGCGCATTACTTCACGGAATCCGGATGATGAAACCACCGGAAAAATAATCTCGGTGCTGGCGGCCAGCTCTTCCAGCGTATCTACCGGAGTTACGTCCGGATGTAGCTCGTAGTTACGGCTACGGTGCTGCTGTCGCATTTGCTCGAGTAGTTCCTTGCTACGGGTATGAATCAGCACCTTGCTGTTTTGGGCCAGCAGGTTGGCTACCGTGGTACCGAAACTGCCGGCACCGATTACTCCTACAGGTTTAGCGCACATATTGTTCCAGGTTATAGCCTACCAGGCGGTTGTGATAATAATAAAGCAAACTTAAATCCTGGGTGTAGATATGGCCCAGTGGATGACGCAACAGCGGACGTTTGGCATGGTACATACCCAGATTGTTGAGACCCGTTTGCACCAGCTCCTCCAGCGGTTTCTCAAACTCGGGCGCCAGCAGCAGGCGCTCTTTTTCTTCGTACATTTTTAGAGCATCCACCACTTTTTTTACATATTCCATAAAGGTGATATACTCCAGGCTGATTTCGTCCTCGGGCAGGCGCAGAAAACTGAACAGGTCGAGGTTAGAAAATTTCTTTCTGAAAACCAGGTAGGCCACAAAGGCCACCAGGTGGCTGGGCAGTACTTCGTTGAATTTATGATACTCCTCAATAATACGCTGGCTTAGCAAGCGGGTGTATTCTTCATCGCGTTGTTTGTCGTAAACGATGCGGCCGTCTTGCATAAAATACCCTTTTGGATCGATCGGCCTGCCCAGCTTCCCGATTGATTGGCCGTCATCATTTACAAAGTTGCCGAATAAGTCCATGGCGCGGCCCAGTGTCACCGATATCTCGGCCTGCTTGGTGAAGAATTTAATCAGAAACTTAACAATCTTATAAGAGGTGGTATAGTTGTCTGAGTCGATATAATATTTTTCCTGGCCTTCTCTTTCCAGATACTGATGGATAAGCGAAGGAGCTTCCAGCACAAAATTATAGTTGAGCACTACCGGTACCACGAAGATGCGTTGGCCGTTGTCTTTTTCGTAATTGATGCGCTGCGCTTCCATGGCGGTACCCAACAGGCCCAGTTTCAGTTTTTTCTCGATCATGCCCGAGCGTGAGCGGGTGCCACCGGGGAAGAACAGGCTGTGACAACCTTGCTGGATGGCCAGGTTGGAAAACATCTTGAGGGTTTCCAGGTAAATCAGGTTTTTCTTCCTGCGATCTACCTTATAGGCACCTACACTGTCCATAAAGTAGGCAAACAGCTTGAGATTGAAGAGGTTGAGTCCGGCCCCGTAGATAAAGGGCGGCAGGCCGAGCTCGTGTATCACCCAGCCTATCAGGATAGAGTCGAGGTTGCTGAAATGGGTAGGCACCATAACGATGGTGCCCAGCTTGGCCAGCTTGCGTAGTTGCTCTACATAGCCGCGTATGCGTATCTTATCGCGCAGGGTACGCTTACCGCGAAACAGCCCGGCAAAATTATCGGCCTGTGAGGCATTGAGCAGGCGGGCAAAGCCGAAAGTAACGATCTCGCGTGCCAGCCGGTAGTAGCTGTGCTTGAAATGACCGGCAATTTCATCGGCATAGCGCCTGACAATACGCTCCAGGATTTCGTCTTCACGCCCTCCTGTTTCTTTTTTGCCACTGATTTCCATCAGGTCGGCCTTCACCTTTTTCCAGAAGGCTACTTCATCATCGGGGTCTACCTCCCAGGGTTCGTTTTGCAAGCGCAGCTTTTCCTTGTAGCGGGTAGCTTCCAGCTCTTTGATCAACTCAGCAGTGCCGGGGCGCAGCGCTTTGATACGTGCCACGGCTTCCCTGGTTACCAGTTCTACAAATTCTTCTCTGTGCTTACTGAGCTTGACTACCGGCCACTCATCGTGGTCGGGCAGGATGGGCGGAAAGGTTTGTTTATTATTATAGGGTAATTTCATAATCAGGTCTGAAACCAAATATAGGTCATCCCGGTAAAATCCCCTTACATAAAGCTAAGGGAGTTGTGCGGCAACACGGCATCGTGGTTAATAAGATTATGACTGTAGCCGATTACCTTGCCTTCGGGCGCTATGATCACCGGGCTGTCGAGTAGCTCGGGGTTTATGGCAATAGACTGAAAGCCAGTGCTCTGTAGCGGTGCAAAGGTGAATAAGATGCGGTTGTTGCCAATTACCGGCTTGTTTTCGTGGTGAACTATGGAGGTAATGCCGGGTTTTTTCGGTATGGCGTACAATACCGGGAAGTGCCCTTTGCTGAGGCGGTATTCCAGCATAGCTATCAGCGGTCTTACTACGGCTACGGTAACACTGCCGGGTAGCCACATAACCGTAGGCTGGTTGCCGTGCTCCAGGCGCAGCACCGGGTATTCCTGCATGCCGTAGTAGGTAAGCAGCAGGCCGGCACCGGCCAGCGCAAAAACCTCGAGCGAGGCAATATAAACCAGCATGCTGAGCAATGACAGTGAGGTGATAATGCCACCGCCAATCAGCGGAGCCAGCTTGCGTCTTTTCTCCAGACTTACTTTTACCAGCTCGGTGAGGGGTATTTTTATCTGCTGACGTTTGAGTTTGGCCGAAAAGTGCAATCCGGACAGGCCGATGTAGCTTTCATGCCCGGCTTTGCGAGATATCTGGTAGAGGGCAAACATTTCTACAAATGTAGCGGCAAATGCCCTAAGGTGGCCAAAATGTGGCGGGGGAGTGCAACAAATTGTCGTAAATTTGTGTTTATAATCATAATATGCACCCGCTAATAGATTATTTATGCTGAAGAGAGGGGTTAGTTTTCTTGTTTTGTTGGCTGCATTGCTGCTTTTCCATCAGGCCGGGGCTACTCATATCAGAGCCGGAGAGATAACCATTGAACGCAAAAACTGCCAGAGTCTTACCTTTTATATTTATGTAACCGGTTATGTCGATTTGATTGACGGGCAGGTATTGTTTGGTGGCGGCACGCTTGATTTTGGTGATGGCACCCCGCCTATCGAAAACATCCGCCAGGCTTATGAAAACGGTGACTCACGTATAGAGCTGCTGCTTGATGAAGTGGATCTGGGAGGTGGCAATGGTGTGGGAATTACGCGCTTCCGGATAGAACATACTTACGGGGGCAACGGCAACTACATCGTATCCTATCTGGAAGCCAACCGCAACGAGGGTATCCTGAATATGGATAATTCGGTGAATACCACCTTTTATGTAGAATCTATCTTACGCATCGACCCTTTTCTGGGCTGCAACAATTCACCGGTGATGCTGATTGCCCCGATTGACTTCGGTTGTAGCGGAGTAGCCTTTTACCACAACCCGGGCGCCTTCGATCAGGATGGCGATAGCCTGGCGTTTGAATTTGTGGTGCCCAAGAAAAATGTAGGTACTCCGGTAGATAATTTTCGCCAGGTGAACGACCCCGAATTTGGTGGCCGCAAGGAAGACGGCTCAGGCCCGGCTACTTTTACCATAGACCCGATTACTGGAGATATTGTGTGGGATGCCCCCGGTCTGGTGGGTGAATATAACATTGCTTTTGTAGTGCGTGAATTCCGCAAGGTGCAGGGGCAATTTCATTTTATGGGCAGCGTAGTGCGCGATATGCAGATAATTATCAAAGACTGTGACAACAATCGTCCGGAGTTGGATATCCCTGATGACCTGTGTGTTGAAGCCGGTACCAATATTCAGGAGTTGATCAAGGCTACCGACCCCGATGGCGACCAGGTGAAAATTGAGGTATTTTCGGCCGTGTTGCATTTCCCCAACTCACCGGCCACATTTCAACCCGATCCGCCCACCTATCAGGATGTGCCGGCTCAGTTGTTGTTTGAATGGCAGACTACCTGCGATCACATACGCGAGCAACCCTACCTGGTGCACTTCAAGGCTACCGATAAGCCGCCTTTGGGCGTGGCACTGGTAGAGTTTGCTACTATGAATATAACGGTGGTGGCGCCTTCACCCAAAGGCCTTACCAGTACGGTAAACAACGACCGCACCATCGATCTCACCTGGGACCCTTACCTGTGTACCAATGCCGACAGCATCCAGATCTGGCGCAGGGTGGATAGCTATGGCATTACCCGTGACCTGTGCCAGACGGGCATGCCCGATTATGCCGGCTATACCCTCATTGACAAGGTGCCGGCCACAGCCACTTCTTATAAGGATGACAATGGCGGCCGCAAGCTGGCTTTCGATGCCAAATATTGCTATCGGCTGGTGGCGCAGTTTCCGCTGCCGCAGGGGGGTGAGAGCTATGTTTCGGACGAGACCTGCGGCATAATACGGGCTGACGGGCCGGCCATTACCCATGTTACCGTGGATGAAACCTCGGAGACCGATGGTAAGATTACGGTGAGCTGGCGCGGGCCGTTCGAAATTGACCAGAGCCTCTTTCCGCCACCTTATAAGTACGAACTGTGGCGAGGTACAGGCTTTAACGGCACAGCCGATGTACAGGTAATGAGCCTGTCGAGCGACACCACTTTCCAGGATACTGGCCTCGATACACGCAACAACACCTATTTTTATGTGGTTAAGCTGTTTGATGCTTCCGATACCGAAATCAGGGAATCGGTAAGTGCCTCGCAAGTGCGGCTGGCGCCCACGCCTCTGCTGGGTCGCATAGAGCTGAACTGGCAGGCCGATATCCCTTGGACGATGAACTCTCCGGCTTATCCGATGCACTATATTTACCGCGACAATGTGGTGGCCGGCAACCCGCAGCAACTGGTACTGATAGACAGCGTGGATGTAACACAAGATGGTTTCTATTATTCAGATGACGGTAAGATAGATGGCGGGCCGTTAAACGATCAGATTGAGTACTGCTACTATGTTGCTACCTATGGCACCTATGGTAATCCGCAGGTGGCGGCCCCGCAAATAAACTTGTCGCAGATTGTGTGTGCCAAGCCCAACGATACTATTCCGCCTTGTGCACCGGAGGCCTTTCTTACCGAGATAGATTGCGAATCGTTCCTGGCAGATAAAGACTGTGATTACAAAGCCTTTTTTAATGAATTGAAATGGCGCTATGACAATACCGGTAGCTGTAAAGATGATTTGGCCGGCTTTAATATCTATTTTTCCGACTCGGGCGACTCCACCACCTATACCCTGGTTGCTACCGTCACCTTTCCCGATAGTGTATTCATTCATACGGAATTGTCTTCTTTCAAAGGCTGTTATTATGTAACAGCCCTGGATCGTTCGGGCAATGAGAGCCCCCCAAGTGTGGTGGTTTGCAACGACAACTGCCCGTTTTACAAACTACCCAATGTGATTACCCCCAATGGTGACGGAGTCAACGACACTTTCAGACCGTTGGATGAAGAATCTCCGGGTGGCCGTTGCCCGCGCTTTGTCAAATCGGTGTATTTGCGCATTTTCAATCGCTGGGGTGGTTTGTTGTACGAATACCAATCGGGCGGAGAGAACAGCATTTATATCAACTGGGATGGCCGGGACAGCACCGGCAAGCTGTTGCCGGCCGGCACTTATTTCTATTCGGCCGATGTGGTGTTTGATGTCTTGAATAAGGATGAGCAACAGCGAACCTTTACCGGATGGGTGCAAATCCTTTATTAGACCCGGAAAAACCGGTCGTTTTTTTCGATAGCGGTTGCCTGCTTTGTCAACGCTCAGTACAGTTTCTGCTGAGATATGAGCGGTCGCCATTGTATTATGCCGCTTTTACCTCAGCGATTGCCGGGGAGTTGTTGCCGGAAGAAGATAGGGTTAATCCCGCTACCTTTGTATTGTACCATAAAGGGCGTACCTATTACAAAAGCCGGGCTTTCTTTGAGGTAATGCGCTTTATGCCCTGGTATTGGCGATGGCTGCGGCTCTTTCGCCTGTTGCCGCGCGCCTTTACCGATCGCATTTATGATTGGGTGGCCAACCACCGGCTGGCTTGGTTTGGCCGTACCGACAGGTGTGTGCCGGCTACCCCAGAGCAAGCTACCAGGATTTTTGATTAGGTAGAAATTGCGCAGTACTTTTGCCGCAAATAATCAGTATATGAAGACAGCCTATATTTACCCCGGACAGGGGGCGCAGTTTCCCGGCATGGGCAAGGAACTGTATGAAAGCAACAGCCAGGCACGTGAGTTATTCGACCAGGCCAATGATATTCTCGGTTTTGCTTTGTCGGAAATCATGTTTAACGGTACGGAGGAGGAGCTTAAACAGACCAAGGTAACGCAGCCGGCAGTATTTGTGCACTCGGTGGTTTTGTCGCTTACCCATCCCGATTTTCAACCGGATATGGTAGCCGGCCACTCTTTGGGCGAGTTTTCGGCTCTGGTGGCCAATCGTACCTTGTCGTTTGCCGATGGTTTGCGACTGGTGTATAAGCGCGCCCTGGCTATGCAAATAGCCTGTGAAATCAACCCCTCTACCATGGCAGCCATCCTGGGCCTTGATGATGAGGTGGTAGAAGAAATATGTGCCTCAATAGAGGATGAAGTGGTAGTGCCGGCCAACTACAATTGTCCCGGCCAGTTGGTGATTTCCGGCAGTAACAAGGGTATTGAAATAGCTTGTGAAAAAATGCTGGCTGCCGGTGCCAGGCGAGCCCTGCCGTTGCAGGTGGGAGGTGCTTTTCATTCGCCTCTGATGGAGCCGGCCCGGGCCGAACTGGCCGAGGCCATTGCCGCCACCGAGTTTAGCACTCCGGTTTGTCCGGTATATCAGAATGTGACTGCCCGCCCGTCAATAGATACGGCTGAAATAAAGGATAATCTGATCAAACAGCTTACCGCTCCGGTTCGCTGGACACAGTCGGTGCAGAATATGATAGCCGATGGTGCCAGCCGCTTTGTAGAGAGTGGCCCCGGCAAGGTGCTACAGGGGCTGGTAAGGAAGATAAACCGTCAGGTGGAGGTAAGTGGCCTTTAGACGCAACGGAGAGGTAGCATCACGGTAAAAGTGGTGCCCTCGCCCGGGCGTGTTTCGAAGGTGAGGGTGCCGTTTAGTTTGGCCACCATTTCGTGGGTAATATACAACCCCAGACCGGAGCCGGTGGCTTTTTCCGAACCCCGGTAGAACATCTTGAATACATGCTCTTTGATGTGGTCGTCAATACCGGTGCCGGTATCGCTTACTATAATAAACAAGTGCTTGCTGTTGGCATTACAGGTAATATCCACCCTTGGCTCTGCTTTGCTGTAGTCGTTGTATTTGATGGCATTCGAAACCAGGTTGTTGACAATCCTGAGCAGCCGGTTGCGATCGGTGATAACCGGCCGGTTGATGTTGATCTCGGTATTGATGGTTACCCGATCGGCATTTTGCAGGTATTTGTTGTTCAAAAGCACCTCATTCAGCAACTCTGTTATATCTACCTCACTATAGTTCAACTCGGTACGGGCATTCCTTGAGTAATCGATAATATCCTGTATAAAGCCATCCAGATTATGGATGCGCTCTTCCATCATGGTCAGGTATTTGTCGGCCTCGGCCGGCTGGGCTTCCTTTTCAATTTTGATCAGGTTTATCAGGCCTAATACCGAAGCCAGGGGCGAGCGCAAATCATGGGCCGAACTGTACACGAAGCGGTCCAGCTCTTTGTTGGTTTTTTCCAGTTCTTTGTTTTTGCAGTCAAGCTCTTTTGCCAGTGCCTGACTTTCTTCCAGGCTTTCATAAAGCTTGTTTTCTGTCTCCCGGTTTATTCTTATTAAAAACTGGGTACCGGCACTTATCAGTAAAACGGCCAGAAAAAAATTGATAATAAATGAGATAGTAGGATCGATAGGTTGCAGGTTGATATCCCCGAAAGGCTTGAAGTCTGTAATCAACAAAATGATAATTAGCGCCAGCGATAGCGCCACAAATGCATAGGTATAAGCTCTCTGGCTGTAATCAAAAGCCACAAAAGCAAAGGAAATTACCGGCAGATACAGCAGGAACATACCGACTCCCTTTGGCACCAGTCCGGCAAAGGCGAATAGCATCAGGTTAATCAACAGGAAAATAAGAATTTTGGATATCAGATGCCGGCCTTTTTCATTGAGCAGGTAGCCGGTAAGCAGTACCAGGCCGATTAGCAAGTCGATGCCAGCCACCATAGGATAACCCTCCCACAGGTCGTAGCCGGCCTGTACAAGAGAGGCCACCATGGCGATTATACAGAACTGCGAAAACAAAACATTGCGTTTGTGCTCGATATAAGTTCTGAAATCGCTGTTATTGTCTAATAGCTGCGACCAGTTTTTAAAATGTAAAAATCGGAACAAGGTCTAAAATCGGTTACCTGGTTTTTTTAAAGGTAAGAAATAAAGCAATGGTACCACAACCTCTCAAATAAAAGTCATAGATTTTTGTACATGCTCAGATCATAACATTTCTTAACGGCCAGATTGTCGGGGCATTCATTGAGCAATTCTTCTATCGTTTTTTGTAAAGCAGGATGGACGAAATGCGGGGCAATTTCAGCCAGCGGTTCAAGGGCAAACCGCCTGTTGGGTAATTCGGGGTGCGGAATGGTCAGATTGGGGTGCTCTATTATTTGGTCGTGATAAAACAGGATGTCAATATCAATGGTGCGGGCGGCCCATTTTTTTTGACGTCTCCGGCCCAGCGTTTGTTCAATAGCCAAAATGGTGTCGAGCAGGTTCTCGGGAGTTAGAGAGGAAGAAATCCGGATTACCTGGTTAAGAAATGGCGGCTGATCGGTTTTGCCCCAGGGGGCTGTTTCATAGATGGCCGACAACTGATTAATGCAGCCTGCTTCGGCTGCCAGTTGCTGCAGGGCGTTGGCAAGGTGTGCCAGCCGGTTGCCCAGGTTGGAGCCCAGCAATAAGTATATACCTCTATTATCCATTTGTATAAAAGTAATGCAGAGTCAAGTATATGCTTTATTTTTGAACATTAAACAACTTAGAAGGATGAAATTTCTACAAAACGTACTTGCTTCATTTACCGCGCTGTTCCTTTTCTTCGGCTTTGTGGCGTTTGTGTTTCTGGTTTCTCTCTTCAGTATGGAGAAGACCGAATCATTCCGGGTGAAGGACAATACCGTCTTAAAAATCAGGCTCGACAGAACGCTGGCCGACCGCGAGGTAAACGACCCGTTTGCCACCCTGGCTTTTGGCTCTGGTGCCCGCAAGCGCATGGGGCTGGTACCATTGCGTAAGGCCTTGCAGGCTGCCGCTCAGGACGACAAGGTAAAAGGTATTGCCCTGTATGCACCCCAGTTGGTGGGAGGTATTGCCATGGGCAGTGAGTTGCGCCAGGCTTTGGCCGAGTTTAAGCAGTCGGGTAAGTTCATCTGGGCCTATGCCGACCTGATGAGCGAAGGTGCCTACTACGTGGCCTCGGTGGCCGACCGCATCTATCTGGCGCCTGAAGGGATGGTAGAATGGAATGGCTTGGGCACGGAAATTACTTTTTTTAAAAATACCTTCGATAAGCTGGAGATCGAGCCGCAGATATTTCGGGTGGGGGAGTTTAAAAGTGCCGTGGAGCCTTTTATGCTGGATAAAATGAGCCCCGAAAATCGCTTGCAGTTAAATGCGTTGCTTAACTCAATATACGGCAGTATGCTCAGCGATATGACGGGCGACCTGCAACTTGACACAGCCCGCTTGCGCTTTTTGTCGGACAATATGAAGGTGCATGATGCCGGTGATGCGCTGGAGGCCGGGCTTATTACCCACATAGCTTATGAAGATGAATTTATCGATGCCATAGCTGCCGAACTGGGGCTGGAAGAAGCAGACGACATCAATTGGGCCAGCTATAAACAGTACAATAAGGCGCTGGATGAAGAGGAGACCTCCGACAACAAGATAGCCGTGGTAGTAGCCGAAGGAGAGATAATGATGAGTGGCAAGCAAAGCGATATCATTACGCCCGAAAAATACATCAAGATATTGCGCAAGCTACGTGACGATGATGAGGTAAAGGCGGTGGTGCTGCGCGTAAATTCACCCGGGGGCGATGCGCTGGCTTCTGATCTGATCTGGCACGAAGTGGCCGCAACCGCCAAAGTAAAACCGGTGATTGCCTCTATGGCCAATGTGGCTGCATCGGGCGGTTATTATATTTCTATGGCAGCCGATACCATTGTGGCCCAGCCAACTACGATTACCGGTTCTATCGGCATCTTCGGTATAATTTTTAATGTAGGTGATTTTATGGCTCATAAGCTGGGTATCACCACCGACCAGGTGAGTACCGGGCAGTTTACGCATTTGTTTACCTCTTCGCGTGCCTTGACCGATGCCGAGAAGGCCATTATTCAGGAGCAGGTGAATAATGGCTATCAAACCTTTACCACCAAAGCAGCCCAGGGTCGTGATATGCCGCTGGAGGATCTGCTGGCAGTGGCTTCCGGCCGGGTATGGACGGGCACCCAGGCCAAAGAGATAGGCCTGGTGGATGAGCTAGGCGGTTTGCCCGAGGCCATCAGGATAGCAGCCGCAGCAGCCGGTGTGGAGGATGACTACCGGGTTACTTATGAGCCGTCTCCTTTGTCGGCCCTCGAAAACTTTCTGGAAGAAATCTCCGGCCAGGTACGGGCAGCCTCGCTCAAACAGGAGTTGGGCGATTTGTATCCTTATGTGCATTTGCTCGACAGGGTAAAGCATATGCAGCGCCTGCAGGCTCGCATGCCTTTCGATCTGGAAGTAAAATGAAAAAAGTCTGGTACTTATCCACCTGCGATACCTCGCGCAGAATAATCCGGGAGTTTGACCTGAAAGGTCGTGGATTTGCTATGCAGGATATCAAAAAAGAACCGGTGACACCCGAACAGCTCGCGTTGATGAAAGAACTGGCCGGCAGCTATGAGGCGGTATTCTCGCGCCTGTCGCGCCAGTACAAAGCTATGGGCCTGAAGGATAAAAAGCTTAGTGAAGAAGATTACCGCAACTTGATACTATCCGACTACACCTTTCTTAAAAGGCCGGTTATTATTATCGACAAGCAGCTTTTTGCCGGTAGCCAAAAGAAAAACCTGGCCGCACTGCAGGAGGTTTTACAAGCACTGTAGCGTCTAATCGTCCTTGCGTAGCAGATAATAAATATTAATCAGCAACAAGAGGGTGCTGAAAGCGCTGAGAATATACAGGTTGTTGTTGAAAGGGATGGAGGTCTCAAACCACTCGGCAATGGAATAAGGTACCACTACTACAAACAGCAGCAGCGAAATCCAGAAACTGATTACTTTGGCTTTGCCTCTCATTTTTGTGTTACCTTACTTTGGCCTTGGGTAGTACTTTGGCAAAGATACCGGGAAAAAACCTTTTCAGGTAGATGGCCAGTATCTCTTTGCCGCCCGGAGCTATTTCATATTTCTTATGCTCAATGGCTTTGATGATCTGTGCGGCACAATCTTCGGCCGACATACCTTTGGCCTGCCCTTCATCCATTTTTTTGTACTCTTTGCCATCGGCAGTCAGGGCCTTTTGTGAAATGGCCGTGCGCACAAAGCCGGGGGTTACCAGCGTAACATATATATTTTTACCATAAAGCTCGGCCCGCAGCGAATCGAAAAAGCCGTGCAGGGCATGCTTGGAGGCAGCATAGCCACTGCGGTAGGGGCTGCCGATTTTGCCCACCACGCTGCTGATTACCACAATATGACCGTAATTTTTGTCTATCATATCGGGCAATACGGCCTTGGTGAGGGCTATGGTGCCGAAAAAGTTTACCTCCATAAGCCTGCGATATACCGCCATGTCGGTATCGATTGTCAGCGAGCGCTGGCTGATACCGCCCGAGTGAATGAGGATATCGATGCGGCCGAACAACTGTAGTGCCTGGCGGGCCTTGTCGGGCAGCGAGCCGGCATCGGCCAGATCGAGCGACAGAATGGCCGCCTGCTGGCGTCCGGCAACAGGCAGCTCGTTTTTTACCCTTTCCAGCTCTTCCGTTCTGCGGGCCGAGAGAATCAGCTTATTGTTGGTTGCCGCCAGTTGTTTGGCCAGCGCTTCGCCAATACCGGAAGAAGCCCCGGTAATCCAGATTACTTTATTGGTTATGCCGCTCATGAGTGGTTGGGTTTACGTTCGTATAAAACAAAATCGAAAGGATAGGCATGGCGCTCATCTACGGGGTGCGGTTGGCGCCACTTCTCGTGCCACTGCTGCCGGTCGAATACCGGAAAGAAGGTATCACCATCGAATGCCGCCTTGACCTCGGTCAGGTAAAGCCGGTCGGCTTTGGGCAGCGCCTGGGCGTAGATTTGTTCGCCACCGATGATAAATACCTCCTCTTGCTGCTGCTCTTCGGCCAAGGCCAGGGCCTGTTCCAGGCTGTTTGCTATAATACAGCCGGGCGCCTCATAGTCGCTCTGCCGGGTTACCACAATATTGGTGCGTTTGGGCAATGGACGGTATTTATGCGGTATGGATTCGTAATTTCTGCGGCCCATAATTACAAAATGGTCGCTGGTGGTTTCCATAAAATATTTCATATCATCGGGCAGGTGCCAAACCAGGTCGTTGTCCTTGCCAATGACACGGTTTTCGGCTACTGCGGCAATCATCGATACTATCATATTGTGGAGGCTGAAAATATTTCTGCTAAGTTATAGCAAAAACATCAATCGGGTATAGGTAGTTCGGTAAGTGGGTTGCCTTTGAGAAACTCGGCAATGGGCAGGCGTTTTTTGCCGGCCATTTGCAATTCTGTTATTTGCGCCCATTTGTCCTGGCAGCGCACCAGCAGGCGCTTTTTGTGGTCGCATAGCCAGGTGCCGGGAGGGGCTGGTTTCTTATAATCGCTTGCTTCGATAGCGAAAATCTTAAAATGCGTGCTGCCTATGGTAGTCCAGGCAGCGGGGTAGGGGCTAAGGCCGCGGATGTGGTTGCGTACCTGATGGAAATCCCG
The DNA here is from genome assembly GCA_015488485.1 of Cyclobacteriaceae bacterium. Taxonomy (GTDB): domain Bacteria; phylum Bacteroidota; class Bacteroidia; order Cytophagales; family Cyclobacteriaceae; genus S012-113. The sequence continues at coordinate 21,256 of WFNR01000058.1, forward strand.
CTGCCAGTCTATGCGGCAGATCTCTTTGTTGAGCTTGGGGGCTGTTTTGAGGTTGTTGATGACCGGCTGCGGCTGTGGCTGTATGGTGCCGTTGGCAATTTTTTCTACCGTAGCCAACACCAGCCGGCTGCCTTTGATCATCAGCCGGTCGTGCAGGGTGCCGGCCGTATCATCTTCATAGATGGGTTCTTTTTCTTGCAGGATAATATTGCCCGTATCGATTTTATGTTGCAGAAAGAAAGTGGTTACCCCGGTTTGGGTTTCCCCGTTGATGATGGCCCAGTTGATAGGGGCGGCTCCGCGGTATTGCGGCAGCAGGGAGGCGTGCAGGTTGAAAGTACCCAGTGGTGGCATGGCCCATACCACCTCGGGCAGCATACGAAAGGCCACCACTACCTGCAGGTCGGCCTGGTAGGTGCGCAACTCTTCAAGAAAGGCCGGGTCTTTTAGGTTGGTGGGCTGCAATACAGGCAGGCTGTGCGCCAGGGCATATTCCTTTACCGGTGTGGGGCTTAGCTGCTGGCCACGGCCGCGCTTGCGATCGGGGGCGGTAACCACCGCCACCACCGGCCAGTTGTGCTGCAACAGGATAGCGAGGCTGGGCACCGCGAAATCGGGTGTACCCATAAAAATGATGCGCGGTTTGTTCATGGTTGCAAAGCTATGCGATAAATTAGTAACTTGGCAGGCCAAAGTCCCGATGTCTTGAACTTAGCATTATTTCTTGCCCGGAAAACCAGCCGCCCGCATAGCGGCACTTTCTCTGCTACCATCCACATGGTGGCGCTGGTCATTGTTTCGCTGGGGCTGGCTACCATGCTGCTGGCCTTTTTTATTATGCTGGGTTTTCAGGATACCATCAAGGGCAAGATCTACGATTTTACCGGGCATATTCATATTGCCAGATACGGCAGCGGCAACAATTACAGTGAGCGGCCCGCCAGCCTGGACTCGATGGCATGGCCACCCGGGGTGCGTGTGCAGCCCTATGCACTTAAATTCGGCTTGCTGCAAAACGATGAAGAGGTGGAAGGGGTGGCCTTTAAAGGTATAGATACTGCTTTCGATACGCTGGCGTTTGGGCAGTACCTGGAGGCCGGCCGTTTTATTCATTTCAAACCGGGGGGTATCTCCAACGAAATTGTGATCAGCCGCAAGGAGGCCCAGCGTATGCACCTGCAGCCCGGTGATGACATTCTGATGCACTTTATTCAGGATCCACCCCGTACCCGCAAGCTCAGGGTGGTAGGCATCTATGCTACCGGCATGGAAGATTTTGATGATAAACTCCTTTTGGGCGACCTTAACCTGGTGCGCAGACTAAATGGCTGGACCGACAGGCAGGCGGCTGGTTTTGAGGTTTTTGTAGGCAATCTGCAGCAGGTGGATCAGGTATATGCCAGCCTGTTCGATACGCTGGGTTATGAATATTATGTGCAAAAGACAAGCGAAAGGTATATTCAGATATTCGAGTGGCTGTCGCTGATCAACAATAATGTGAATATCCTCATTTTTATGGTGCTGTTTGTTGCTTCTTTCAATATGATTTCCATTGTGCTTATTCTTATTCTGGAGCGTACCAATATGATCGGTACCCTCAAGGCGCTGGGTGCTACCGATGAACTGATCAGAAAGATATTTGTGTACAATGGTATGCGGCTGGTAGTGCGCGGCCTGCTGATAGGCAACCTACTGGGCCTGGGCCTGGCGGCTGTGCAGTACTATTTCAGGGTGGTGCCGCTTGATCCGGAGAATTATTATATGAGTTATGTGCCCATTGAGTTCGATTGGCTGGTAGTGCTGGGGCTTAACCTGCTTACCTTCCTGCTGGTTTCATTGGTGCTTTTCCTGCCGGCTTTGTTCATTTCCCGCATCGACCCGATTAAGGCCATCCGGTTTGATTAGAAGTCCAGGAGGTCTGGCCTGCTACGAGTCTGCTACCAGCCTACCTGCTGTAAGGCAGGCTTCGAGCTAAGAGCTACCAACTAAAAATCACATTTTCGCATAGTCGCATTCATGCTTTCCCGCTTTGCGCTCTCTGCGCATCCTTTGCGATCTTCGCGTTTAGAAATTAAGCCTGCAGATTAATAATAGCCGATTTTGTCCGACTGTCGTCATCCGGTTTCAGTCTTCTGCCCTCAGACCTCAGCCCCCGCGCCCCCTTATTCCCCTAAAGGGGAGATCCCCGCTACCAGCCTACCTGCGGTAAGGCAGGCTTCGAGCTAAGAGCTTCCAGCTTATATCCCCATTCCCGCTATCGCACATTCCTTCTTCTTCATATTTCAATCAGGCCAACACTTTCATTACCTTAATTTTAAACATAATTAGCACATTAAAATCTTCATGTGGTTTGAGGCTTTATCATAGAGTTCAATAAAATCATTAACTTTGTTAGAGAGCAAAAGGGTAGAGAAAATGGATTTGCAGACAACAAAATTAAATGTGATACAAAAAATAATGCACGTATCGACCGCTTCACTTTTAGAGAAAATCAATACCCTGCTGGATGAAGAAATGATCGTTGGCTATACCGTAGATGGGCAGCCACTGACCAAAAAAGCCTACAATGCCCGTTTGAAAGCCGCTGAGAAACAAATTCGTGCCGGGCAGACCCTGACACAAGAAGAATTGGAAAAAGAAGTGGAGCGCTGGTAATGGCCAAACTTAAAATTATTTGGACCAGGCAAGCTAAGGAAGCACTAAAAAGTATTTACGATTATTACAAAGAAAAGTCATTACAGGGTGCAAAAAATGTCCGATTAGAATTGCTGAATAGTCCTAAAACAATTCATTTTGCCAAGCAATATCAGATTGATGATATCAATCCCAAATATCGCAGGATAGTAGTAAGAGATTTTAAAGTTCTATACAAGGAGCATAATAACACCATATTAGTATTGGATATTGTCAGTACCCGGCAATCGCCTGATGTTCTTAAAAAGAAGTAGTATTATTTATTATAAAAAATAATAACCCTAAATCACCAGCAAGTCCGGGGATCGCTTTCTTTGTTTGGGGGGGTTAGGGTTTCCTATGAAATTTGGCTGGTCTCCGGCCTCAACCGTCCGTCATCAGAGCTCCTCTTCTCCGCTTTGCGCCCTTTGTTTCTTCTTCGCGTCCTTGGCGGTTAAGATTTAAGATTCCAGATTGATAATTTATGATTTTAGATTTTTCTGGTCTCCGACCTCCGACCCAGGTCTTCTGTCACCCGTTTTCCTGCAGCGCCCTGTGCAAGCAAAGGAAGACAGACGGTGCTAGGCAATACTAAAACCAAACTCCCTGTCCATTTGTGCCTCCTGGTCAGGTATATAAGTACGCTCGGTGAGCGACACATGGCCGTTCTTATCAAGCAAAAGCAGGGTAGTGTTGCGCGTGCCATAGCCCGGTAGTCTGATAAAAATGGCCGATAGGGCTTTCTCTTTTTCGTAGTCCAGGCCGGTGTCTGGCAGCTCGTCATCGGCAGCCGGGGTGCTGTCACGCATCATGGTGAAGAGCGCTTCCTTGTCGATATTTTTTTCTGCCAATATTTGCTTGAACCGTTCCTTGCCACGCCTTACCTTGGGCCAGGGGGTATCGAGCAGGGCATTGCTCAGCCCATAGATGCCTGTGCCCAGGCGGATGATTTTGTTGGTTTGGTTGGAATAGTACCACGGGTCGGTGAGGGTGCCGAGGATGATATTATAGCCATTATAGCGGCTGGCATCTGCATGCAGGGCCTGCAAATATTTCTTTGGTTCAAACAAGCCGGTCAGGTAGTCCAGCACCAGCTTACCACGGCTGGGTGCCTGTGGTTTAAGAGGCTGACGCATATCGCGGTAGTTGGTAATCATGGCAAAATAGCCCGACTTGCTTACCCCCAGCCAGGTGCCCCCGGCCTGCAGGTCTTTGCCGGCCAGGATATGCGGGTGCTCGGGCCAGATATCCATCGGCCGGGCCGGGCGGTCGTAAAATTCATCGCGGTTGGCGGCCAGCACCAGCGGATAGTCGGGGTGGCTGTTGTAGGCCAGGAAGATCAGACACATGTTAAGCAGGCTTTTTTCTGATAAAACCCATTTCCACAGCAATAGTTCCCAATATCACCAGCAGCAGCAAAATAGTGCTGGCGGTCGTCAGCGGATTGCCGATGCGATATACGGCCGGGTCGAAGCGGAAGACGATCTCATGCTCGCCCCCGGGCACCACCAGCGCTCGCAATACATAATTGGCACGTATGATGTCCACCGGTTCCCCGTCAATAGTAGCCTGCCAGCCATGCGGATAATAAATATCTGCAAAGGCCACCAGGGCCTGATCGGTGAGGCTGGCCTTAAAGCGCAGTTCGTTGGGCTGATAGTGTGTAAGGGTAATGCTGCCAGTGCCGGTAAAGGAGGTTTTCGGCAGGGTGAATTTGCTGCCGTCCACAATGGCAATATGGCGGGTATCGGTACGGCAGGTTGCATCCAGTTCTTCATCGGCACTGTTTACTACCAGCACCTCCCGCACCGGCCAGGCGTTGCCGTAGGCGCCCGGGTTTGGCAGCACTGCCTCGCGACTATTGCCGGCCAGCAGGTAGCGGGTGTTCAGCATGTTCAATACCGGCAGACTGGCTGGCAAATTACCACCGCTTTGCAGGCTGCTGACAATCTGCTGATGTTCATTGTTCAGGCAGTGGTCGATCAGGTCCTGGTACCTGCGCATTTTGGCGCCATGGTAGCCGCCTATCGACTTGTGGTAGTAGCTGGTGCGCGCTTCGTTCCACGGGTTGATCAGGTTGAACACCCGATAATATTTCTCCTTGTCCTGTAAAATATACTTGTCGGCTCCGTTCATGGCAAAATACTGCCTTTTGGCGCTGCGGGAAAAGGCGTCTTCATTGAGAAAACGCTTATCCACCGTCCACATATCTACCAGTATCAGTCCGCCCAGCACCATATAAAGTGTGCTGCTGCCTATTTTCTTTTGCAGAGCGGCCCAGATACCACCTCCTGCCAGCAGCACGAATATGAATGCCCGCCAGGCATCGCTGCGCAACAGCGCCTTGCGGTCGGCACGCAGCGGGTCGATAAGCATCTCGGGCAGGCGACTGTCAATTGCCCCTGCATAGCTGAAGCTGCCCGCTAGCAGGATAAGCAGCAAGCTGAAACCCGCACTGATGCCCAGTGCCCAGTACAAAGCTTTGTGGTTGGGCTTTTCCTGGCGCAGGAAGAGCTCCAGCCCCGTAAAGGCCAGCAGATTGATAAGAAAGATGCTGATAATCAAGGCAAAAGTGACCGACCGGAACTTGTTATAACCAGGCAGGTAATCGAACATCAGGTAGTTGAAGCTGCTAAAATTACTACCCCACGACCACACAATACCCAGGATGATGAGCGGTACCGTCCAGCTTAGCATAAAGCGGCCGTGCACGAACAGGCTGAGCACAAACAGAAAGATGACTATGGCCCCGGCATAATAGGGGGCGGTAATGGGTTGGTCGCCCCAGTAGGTGGGCATTTTAGCCAGTTGTTGTTTAATCTCGGCACGCGACAGACCGCTGCGCTGCATTAGCTTACCGGTTTCCGAGTCGGGAGCCAGGGCTTGCTGGCTGGCACCACCCAGGATGTTGGGAATAAACAAGGTGAGCGGCTCGTAGATGCCGTTGCTGTACTGAAAGGCATAGGACTTGGCCAGCCCTTCCGTGTTGGCATCTTCGTCCGTCTGCGTAAGCTCCGATTTGCCCCGGATCGAGTATTTAGAGTATTCCATAGTAGCCATAAACGACCCGGCAAAGGTGCCCAGTGCCAGCAGAGCGGCTGCCAGCAGGGTTGCTGCTGTTTTGAGATAGTCGGCAGATTGTTGTTGACGCCAGGCCACCACCGCCCGGGCCAGCAGGTAGGCCAGTACGATAAAAGCCAGGTAATAAGTGATTTGCAGGTGGTTGGCGCGCAGGTGCAGGGCCAGCCCCAGAGCGGTAAGCGTAAAGCCGCTTAGCCGGCTGCGGCTAAAGGCCAGGTGCACACCCCCCAGTACTAATGGCATGTAAGCAATAGCCAGAATACGGGCATTGTGCCCGGCAGCCAGCCCGATGATATTGAAGGACGTAAGCCCGTAGGCCAGCGCCCCGCCTATGGCCAGCCAGGGTCGTACGCCAAAAGCCAGCAGCATGATGTAAAAAGATAAAAAAGCCAGGAACATTACCTTAACCGGGTGCGGCAGCCCCAGCGATAGCACCGCCTGAATGCCCTCGAGGATACCGATACCCCATTTGGTGCTGATCAGGTAAGCCGGCATGCCGCCAAACATGCTGTTGGTCCACAGCGCTTCGCGGCCGGTCTGCTGGCGGTAGTCAAGTACTTCCTTGGCCGCCCCCTCCCATTGCAGGATATCGTGCTGCTGCAGGGTTTTGTGCTCAAAAAATACGGGTTTGAAATAGACAACCGTAACCAATAGAAAAACCAATATGGCTAATAGATGTGGTAGTACCTGGCTCTTGAAATCAATCTTTTGCATGGCTCGATGAATAAACTGCTAATATCCTGAAATCGTAGCTGAATGAAAAACAGGTAGTGGGTTTCTTTGTAATTGCCACCATTATTAGCAGAAATCCCCGGATTTATTCCGGGGTCTGCGCTGAAAGTCAAGATCATTGCATTCTTCTGGTTTATACTACTTTGTCTCATTCACAGTAATCGTTTTTTTATTTTTACATATCTTAACAAATGAACATTTGAACTTTAGACAAAACTTTTTTCAATTTTAGTCTTGAACACTCATGCTAAAAAAATCACTCTAAACACTTATTTTTGCTCATTGAAAAACACATAGCAAGATGTTTGAGAGTTTAAATGCACGACTTGACCGGGCCATCAAGAATCTGAAGGGACAGGGGCGCATTACCGAAATCAATGTAGCCTCTACGGTAAAGGAGATCCGCAAGGCGCTGATTGAGGCCGATGTTAACTATAAGGTAGCCAAAGAGGTTACCGACAAGATACGTCAGGAAGCGCTGGGGCGCGATGTGCTGATAGCCGTATCACCCGGTCAGTTGCTTACTAAAATAGTGGAGGAGGAGCTCACCCGCCTGATGGGTGGCAGCCAGGCGCCTATCAACCTCACCGGCAATCCGGCTGTAGTGCTGGTGGCCGGTCTGCAAGGTTCGGGTAAAACCACTTTCTCCGGCAAGCTGGCCAATATGCTGAAGAAGCAGGGTAAAACGGTGATGCTGGCCGCTTGCGATGTGTACCGCCCTGCCGCTATCGACCAGCTTAAGGTGCTGGGCGAACAGGTAGGGGTAGAGGTATATACCGAGCCCGACAACAAGAATCCGTTGCAGATTGCCCGTAATGCCGTGCAGCAGGCCAGAGCCACCGGCAAAAAGGTGCTGATAGTAGATACGGCCGGTCGTCTGGCGGTAGATGAGGAAATGATGCAGGAGATAGAAGGGCTGAAAAAAGAACTGCAGCCCTCCGAAACCCTGTTTGTGGTGGACTCCATGACCGGTCAGGATGCCGTGAACACCGCCAAGACCTTTAACGAGCGCCTCGATTTTGACGGAGTGGTGCTCACCAAGCTGGATGGCGATACCCGTGGCGGAGCGGCCCTCTCCATTCGCACGGTAGTGGATAAGCCCATTAAGTTTGTCAGCACCGGTGAAAAGATGGAGGATATCGACCTCTTTCATCCCGACCGTATGGCCAGCCGTATCCTTGGCATGGGCGATGTGATATCGCTGGTGGAAAAGGCCCAGCAGACATTCGATGAAGAACAGGCCCGTAAGCTGCAGAAAAAGATCAGGCGTAATGAGTTTGACCTCAATGATTTTCTCAACCAGTTGGAGCAAATCAAAAAGATGGGCAATTTCAAGGATCTGGTAGGCATGATACCCGGCATGGGCAAGGCTATCAAAGATATGGATCTGGACAACGAGCAGTTCAAGCCCATTGAGGCCATCATCAAATCGATGACTCCTGAGGAGCGCGCCAATCCCGATATTCTCAACGGCAGCCGCAGAAAGCGTATTGCCCGCGGCAGCGGCACTTCGGTGCAAGAGGTAAACAGCCTGATGAAGCAGTTTGCCGATATGCGCAAAATGATGAAAATGATGAATAAGAAAGGGGGCATGCGTCAGGGCCTGGCCAACTTGATGGGCGGGTTGCGCTAGTAGTCGTTACCTGGCTTGCAGGAATTCGGTTGAAATTTCCGGATTAAGCAACTTATCGACTGTTAGCCCCTGTACATCACCGCCTTTACCGCTTCGATGGTGCGCCTGGCATTGGGCAGGGTGGCTTCTATCAGGGTAGGAGCATAGGCCAGCGGTACATCCTGGCTGTTTACTTTGTGTACGGGGGCATCCAGGTAGTCGAAGGCGTACTTCTGCACATGGTAGGTGATATGCGAGGCAATGGAGGCCAGCGGCCAGGCTTCTTCTACCACCACCAGGCGGTTGGTTTTCTTAACCGAATTTACCACGGTTTCATAATCGATAGGCCGCACGGTGCGCAGGTCCACTATTTCGGCACTGATACCTTCTTTGGCCAGTTCATCGGCCGCTTTTACCACCTCGTGGTATATCTTGCCGAAGGTTACCAGGGTTACGTCATTGCCTTCGCGTTTTACCTCGGCCTTGCCCAGTGGTATCAGGTATTCGCCTTCCGGCACCTGGCCTTTCATGCCGTACATCAGCTCCGATTCCATAAAAATCACCGGGTCGTCATCGCGGATGGCGGCCTTGAGCAGCCCTTTGCCATCGTAGGGGGTGGACGGCACCACTACCTTGAGGCCGGGGGTGTTGGCATACCAGTTTTCAAAATTCTGTGAGTGCTGGGCGGCCAGCATGCCGGCATTGCCGGTAGGGCCGCGAAAAACGATGGGGATGGGAAACTGCCCGCCACTCATATACAGCATTTTGGCGGCCGAGTTGATAACCTGGTCGATAGCCACCAATGAGAAGTTGAAAGTCATAAACTCAATGATTGGTCGCAGGCCGTTCATGGCTGCGCCCACTCCCAGACCGGCAAAGCCCAGTTCGGTAATGGGTGTGTCGATCACCCGCTGCGGCCCGAACTCATCGAGCATGCCCTGGCTTACCTTATAGGCGCCATTGTACTCGGCCACTTCTTCGCCCATCAGAAAAACGCGCTCATCACGCCTCATCTCTTCACTCATGGCCTCGCCCAGGGCTTGCCGGAATTGTATCTCTCTCATAACTGCGGTTGTTAACGGGGAGCAAAATTAGCGATAAGCCGGCAAAAACAGAACCGGCAGGTAGGCAATCTTGCCAACCCGGACCGGTCTTATTCTTTCAACAGCCTGTAGTGCATTTGTCCCTTGCCGGGATGCACAACAGTCAGGAAATATACCCCTTTGCGCTGAATAGGGCTTACATCCAGGGTAAGTGCTGTTTTATCGGAAGTATGTGACCATACGATGTTTCCCCGGCTGTTACGAATAGTGTAAAACACCGGATAGCCGAAAGAGGATGCCGGCCACGGTTGTTGGGTAAGCCGCTCGCCATAGAGGATGCTTAGTATGGTTATTTAAGAATAGTTAATTCTCCCTTATATTCTATCTCCACATAACGGTGTTTTAGACGGTAATAATATGAGCCCGGGCTTAGCCCTTCACCATGCCACTCATTATGATAATAAACAGATTGATATACTTGTTGGCCCCAGCGGTTTACTACCGTAAGTATCCAGCGGTTGTCTTGCAACCCTTCTATTGTAAAGGATTCATTGTATTCATCTCCATTGGGCGTAAATACATTGGGTATTTCCAGTTCTTTGATTGGTTCTACAAAGACACTGTCTATAAAGTAATAAGATGAATTTGAATTAACACGTATATTGTCACTGACCTTAGAAAATTTAGTCTTATTATTTGTAAAGAAGTTACCAATTGTAAGAAACTTACTTTGTTTATCGCTGAGAAAAGACTGATAAAGTAATACCCAGTTTTTTTATCATGTATAATTTGCTCAAAAACTACTTGTGGTTCAAAAGGTAGCCTGGAGCACGAATCAGAGGTTATGGCAACTTCAGTAAATAGCATGCCTAGATTGTTGGAAGCATATTGTTTATTATCTGCAAGACTTATATAAAAGCCAGCTATATACCTTTGTTTTGGTTGTAGAGGGGTACTCAATTCAACTTGAATATATTCTCGGTACTCTGGACAAATACCATTGTTTTGGACAAGGGTTATTATACCTAACATATTTTTGCCACTTTGTGGCGTCTGATACCCTGCCGAAATTATGGATGTATTAAAGGGATGATTCGGACATGATTCTGGAAGCATTAAGCTAAAGAAATCAGGAGTTCCTTTTGTTGGCATTTTCCAATGAGAAATGGCTTGGTCAAATTCTGTTTTATTTTGCGTATATCCACAATTTAGTTCATTATACTCCTCAAAACTAGGGTTGGGTACCAGATTTTGGCTAAAACTAAAGGTGGCAAAGACTGAAATAAGCAGTATCGCTAATAAAATAGTAAGAAAACTATTGGGACTTGACTTTGCCATCAGTAAAGCATTCTCATTGAATCATAATCTGCTCCAATTCTTCCCGCCTATTCAAGCCAAGCCAGTAGAAGAATGTTTTGATGAAAATATTCATTAGTAAAAATACACAAAAGAGCAAAATTATCAACTTTTTACCCTAATGGTAATGCTACACTGCCGTACATTTAATAAAAGTGGGGTGATGATAAAATCCTGTATTCGGTTATTTTTCCAGCGCCAATTCTACTACCCGTTATTGGTTATTTGGTGCTTGATTTAGAGCTGTTTGATTTTTGCATAAAATTCTTCCTTTTGCATTTCAGAAAGATACCCAAGCCATCTGCGGGCATTATCTATAATAAATCTTGGAACGGGGTCTATATGTGACTGGATGGGAAAAGACCTCGGCAAATCGCTGCGGGCATAGATATCATGTCCACCTGTAGTACGGATTATACTGCAACCTTCATTTTTCAGAAACTTGCGAAATTTCTTTAATGGCACATTATTCGGATTAGCCACTACGCTGGAATTGCTACGGGCATAGTCTGCTTACGAAAGTCGTATTCATTGATAATTTCAGACAAATATGCATGTTTTTTAATCATATCTGTCATGGCCGGTTGAACAAACTTTTTCTTTCGTTTTAGCTTAGTCCAGCCCAATCTGGAGAGTTCAGCCTCAAGCGTTTTCTTGTTCATAGTATATCTAAAAAATTCCTCAATTGCTACCTTTAGGGATTCCCGTGCTTCGTTTTCCGTGTTTCCGTAGCCGGAGAGATCGAACACAGGGCTGTAGTATATGATAGCATTCCCTTCTTGCAAGACGAAAATCGGAATATTTTCAAAGTTTGCTTGATTACCACCCGATTGGATATTACCACTGGCTTTTAAAGTTGGTCTCATAAGAATTGAGTAAACAAGTTTCTTTCTTTACTAGTACAATAATAACGTTTTTGTATAAAATTGATTTAGTGGTAGCCCCTTTTATGCGTATTTGAAGTTTTAGGCAAATTGTGGAAACCAAACAATTTGTACATATTGCCAAAGTCAGGCGCCTCATCTGATAAAAAAAGGGAGCAGATTAATACCTGCTCCCGGAGATGTGGGATAATCCCAACAGTTTGTTATTGTAATTCCTCCAACACGCGTTCGGCTTTGTAAATATAACGCAAAGCAGCGGCAATACCACCGGCATGCACGGCTACCGTACGGTTGTAGGTGTCATCAAAGATAAAATAGCCGGGCAGGCTTTCGATATTGCCGTCAAACACCAGCCCTACCACCTCTTTGCGGCTGTTTACTACCGGGCTGCCCGAGTTGCCGCCAATGATATCGGCCGTACACACAAAATTGAGCGGCTCTTTGAGCATTTCCATCGGTGGGTTCAGCCATCTTTGTGGCAGGTTCCAGGGGTATTTTTGCTCGTGGCTGTAGTGGCGGTCATACAGGCCGTAGTAGGTGGTAAACCACGGGGCAATGGTGCCGTTGTACTCGTAGCCTTTTACCACGCCATCGGCTATGCGCAGCGAGAAGGTGGCATCGGGCGGACTGCTGAGGCCGCTCAGGCTGTATTGCAGGTTCATAATTTGCCCCTCCAGTTTTTTCTGCTCGGCATTGAGGCTGCGCAGGGCAGTGGCAGCAGCTATATAGCGCTCCGGCAGCACCCTGGCATAGGCCATCAGCGGCTCTTTGTCCAGTTTTTTGGCTTTGAGCTTAAAGAATTTGTCCGGGCTGTTGAGCAACAGGCTGTTGGCAAATATTTCTGTAGCTACCGCCTCGCCATCCTTGCCCTGCAGCAAATCGTTGATATAGTTCTGCCGAGAAAAGCGGGCTACTTCGTTCAGGGTGATGGCAAACAGGCTTTTTTCCAGGTCGGGGTCAAAATCCTTCAGAATAGACTCTATTTCCTGGCGGGCTGAATTTATCTGTGCTTCGTCTTCGCTGGCAAGGGCCTCTTCATAGTCTTTCAGCTTGAAGATGAGCATCAGCACCTTACCGCGCAGCGCACTAGGGGCCAGCAGCAGCGATTCGGCATAGAGCTCACCTTTCTTATGCGAAATATCGGCCAGCTTCACCCAGGGGTCGTTCTCCGGCTCCAGGTTGAGCTGCTGGCGAATGTATTTTTCTTTCTTTTCTTTCTTGGTCATCAACACCGGGTTGTACATGCCGTCAAGCCGGCCGGTATAGGCTTTTTCGGAGTTGCTCAACCCGAAAGCCAGGTTTACCACGCTGTCTTTTTTGTACACATCTTCTATTTTCTCGGCATAGTCGAGCAACAGTTCCTTATGGCTTTTCAGGAAGTCCACCACGGCTGGCAGCGACACATCGCGCTGGTAGTACAGTTGCTCCATGGTAAGGTAGCGACCGGTGCTGCCGGGGTTGCCGATTACAAATACCGGCTCACCTTCTTTGAGGCCGTTGGGGTTGAACTTAAAATAATGCTGCGGATGCAACGGCTGGCCATTCTCATCATAGGCGCGCCACAGAGTGAAATCGAGGTTGTAGCGCGGGTAAGTAAAGTTGTCGGGGTCACCGCCAAAATAACCCATAGCCAGCTCGGGGTAGAGTACCAGGCGGATATCGTGGTAGCGCTTGAAGCCGTAGAGCGAATAGCGGCCACCGCTGTAGAAGGTACGGGTCTCCAGCACCAGCCCCTGCCAGTCGGGCATGGCGGCATATTTTTCTTTGATGATGTCCAGGGCAGAATCTGGCGCAATGTTGCTCATATTTTTTACCTCATCGGTAATATCGGCTACCATTACCATTTGGTCAACATACAGGTTGGGTACCCTGCGTTCATCGGCCAGGGTAGAGGCGTAGAAGCCGTTTTCATCGAAGTTTTCACCGGCTTGCATTACCTGCGCCACTACCCCGCGCGAGCAGTGGTGGTTGGTAAGGATAAGGCCATCGGGCGAGATAAACGAGGCCGAGCACCAGGAGGCAAAGCGCAAGGCCGACTGCCGCACATCGCTCATCCATTCGTCAGTAATATCCAGGCCGTAGGCTTCTTTGAAGTATTCTTTGGGGGCATTCTCGAAAGTCCACATTTTGCCCTGATCGAAGCGGCCGGGCTCTATGGCCGACAGGTCTTGTGGCCGCTGTGCCCAGGTAAACGGTAAAAACAAAATGATACCTAGCAAAGAAATGATTATTTTTTTCATGGCTTTTGGTTTATCTGGTTGGTGCGACAAATATAATTATTGACAGCACCCTAACAACCGTTTGGGAATTATTATTTGTCTTGGTTACTTATCAACTATTATCTGTATTTTCGCAGTATAAATTATCAGATAGCAAAGAGGTGTCTTTTTTATCAAGGTTATTTACCCAGAACAACAAGCCGGCAAGCAACCCCGGCCGTGAGTTCGAAAACCAGGTGGTTAGCGTTACCGGGGCGTCTTCGGGTATCGGGCGCGCCTGTGCCCTGGAGTTTGCCAGGCGGGGTGCTCGCGTAGCGCTGGCCGCCCGCACCAAAGAAAGGCTTGAAGAAACCAAACAACTGATAGAGCAGCAAGGTGGTACGGCCCTGGTGGTACCTACCGATGTACGTAAAATCGAAGAATGCGAGAACCTGATCAACAAAACCTTGGAGGCATTTGGTAGGATAGATGTGCTGATCAACAATGCCGGGGTATCCATGCGCGCCAAGTTTGAGGATCTCGATCTGGAGGTAATACGCGATATCATGGATATCAATTTTTTCGGTACGGTTTACTGCACCAAGTTTGCCTTGCCGCATATTCTTAAAAACAAAGGTACTATTGTAGGTATATCATCTATCTCCGGCATCGCTCCGCTTCCGGGCCGTACGGGCTATACGGCCTCCAAGCACGCTATGGACGGTTTTTTGAATACCCTGCGCCTGGAAAATATGGACTCTGGACTGAATGTGCTGGTAGTACACCCCGGCTTTACCGCTTCCAACATCCGGCAGACAGCCCTTACTCAAGATGGCGACCAGCAGGGCAAGTCGCCACGCGATGAATCGAAGATGATGACCCCGGAGGAAGTTGCGGAGGTGATTGCCAAGGCAGTAATCAAGCGCGAAAAAGACCTGGTGCTTACCGGAGAAGGCAAGTTGGTGGTGTGGCTCAGGCGTTATTTCCCATCGCTTACCGACCGCATTATTCTTTATGAAATGAAAAAAGAGCCTGATTCGCCCGTTTAGTCTCTTATCCTGCTAAACTTCAGTGACTTAAGCATCAAATCGGGGAGTGGCTTTAGCGGGTCGCGTTTTTCTACATTGAGGAATATCCCCAGCTTTTCCACAATAGGTATTTTGTAAACCTCAATCATCTCGATCAGGGTGCCGTCCGGGTCTTCTATATAGGTGCAATGCACGCTGGTAGTGCCGCCCATATCGAGGATATCTTCGGTATCGCAGGTAAAGCCAAAGCCTTTTTCGGCCAGAATTTGGCCCAGTTTCTTCATACCGCGCACATCAAAACCCAGGTGCACAAAGCCGGTGTCGCCCCACATTCTGTTTTCATATATCTTACGCGGGGTGTAGTCGAGGGCCTGCACCAGTTCTATGTAGGTATCAGCTGTTACTTTGGCAAAGCCACCGCCCGGAGGGGCAGACTGCGTAAGCAGCACCCTACGGAAACGCTTGTGGCCACCGGGTACTACACCCTGCCAGTCGGTAAACTCAGCCGTTTCATCAAACAGCACTTCATCATAGCCCAGGATATCGGCATACAGGGTAAGGCTGCGGTCGATGTCGCTTACGCCAATGGTGGCACCTACCGTGCCGCCCGTAACATGACGCGGCCTGGTGTACCAGTTGCGGCCGGGTACGATCTGGAATATCAGTTCGTTGGGGTCTTTTACAAAGAAAGTTTTGCCACCATAGGGCAACTCGCGTATATCACTTATCACATTGGCGCCCTGCTCTTTAAACCAGCGGTAGGCTTTTTCCACATCGGGCGATTTTACCTGGGCAATGAATATACCCAGATCGCCCAGCTCGTGTGGGTCATCGGCATGGGTGGCGGTAAAAGACACCGGGCTTACCACCTCCATGGCACAGCCGCCCTGCAGGTTGAGGATCATCGCAGCCCGTTTATTTATGACTTGATCTTTGGTATAGATTTGCATCAATGGCGCCTCGGCCTCGCCATCGAACAGGGCAATATCCATACCCAAAAACTTCCTGTACCATTTCCAGGAAGCTGCGTGGTCGGGTACGCCCACCCCCACGTGTTGAATACCATTTATTCTTGTGTACATTGTTTATTAAATGTCATTTAAAGCCTTTTCTAAACGGCAAAGATAAGGAATTGTCGGAGAGTAGAATGCCTCTAATAGGAATAACAACAACAAGGAAGAGCCTACTCTTTGGTCTATAAGATGGTTATTTGATACCAGCCAAAGTGTTTTGTTTTCTGCGCAACTTTTGCGCTTTGGTACGGGCAAGAATATAATGTATGCCACTCGTGCCAATCAGTGGAATAACTAACAACTCCAGGGTGTATCCTTCATGCCCGGTAGATTTGTAGATGGCTGCCACTGCTCCCCCATACCAAGGGCCCCATAAAAAAAACCTTTAGTATTTTTTCTGTGCCTGAGAATCTTATATAGGTCTGGCTCTACACTTTTATTGGTGCCCCATTGGTATTTGTTAAGCGGGATATTCTTTTTAAGGAGCCAGGCTTCTTCTTTAACAGTATAAGGGGCAACAGATACCTGAGCCGGTGCAGGCCGCGGACTCATATAGGCCAACAAGTATATGATCAAGTAAATACTATGACGTTGAAACTTGTACAACTTTTCGGTTTATTCCAAATCAGCTTCCTCAATGTAAAAATTAATGGTGCCGGTCTGGCCGGGCACATCGGGGGTTAACTTAATTTCCCACGAGTTGTAATTAAAGAAGCTGTGCACCGAGTCGGGCAGGTCTGCTGCCGGGCCCTTCCAGGTTACTTTCAAACTGTCGTTACGATAAACAAAGGTTCTGATAATTGAGAAATTATCGAGTAGTTGTTTAATTGGATCCTGAATAGCATCAGAATTGTTGAACCCAAAAGGACTAAAGTTGAATTGGTTTGTAGAATCATATGCGGTAATTAATAACTGCTGCTCTTTGGGATATACTTCATAAGTATCTTCAAAGTTTAGTGAAATGCTAGCAGAGGTTGTATTATGAACCCATACCTCATAATTATTAGCTTTAGGCTCAATCTTTTTTCCGCACTGAAAGGCAAAAACCAGGGGTAGCAAAAAGGAAAGGGCTGTTTTAAGGCCAGTCTGTATAGAAATTGTAGGCATTGTCCACTTCATTGTCTTTTACTCTAAATCAGTTTCCTCAATGTAAAAATTAATGGTGCCGGTCTGGCCGGGCACATCGGGGGTTAACTTTATTTCCCACGAGTTGTAATTAAAGAAGCTGTGCACCGAGTCGGGCAGGTCTGCTGCCGGGCCCTCCCAGGTTACTTTCAGACTGTCGTTCCTGTAAATTTTGACGTAGAGGAAATCATTAAAACTAAATTGTTCTATAGGATCAAGCAAGTTATCAACATCGTTATAATTAACTGTTCCAACTTTAATGGAATCATACGCTGGAATCAGGTATTTTTCCTTTCTGCTATACTCAGAAGAGCCTATATAATTAAAGGATAAAGTGCTGGTGGTACTATTGTGCACCCATGCTGTATAATTATTGGTAGTTGGTTCTGGCCCTTTCTCACATAGTATGGCAGCAAATAAAAGAAATATAAAAACAAGTATTATACTACGGCCAATCTGTATACCAGTTGAATGCATTATCCACTTCATTGTCTCTAGTTGTTTTAGTTTTCATTCTATTTATTAAACTACTAAAAGAAGTAGCATTTAAGGTGCTGTATATCTCAATAATTGTAATATCGATGATTTGATCCGATCTCATTAAAAACCCAGGGTTATACCAATCTTTTCCATCAACCCAAAAACCTCCGCCAAATGTGTTGTTTCCTTCCCTTCGAGCAATCACAAAATTACCAAAATAATTGCCCCACATTTCGCCCACGCCACAGTAGCCGGCATTGGCGCCCGTGCCATCGCCATAAGTGCCGTAGGTTATAATATAGTTAATATATTTTACCCAATAGCTGCTTTTTACCAGGCTCCAATGGCTGGCATGGGCCATTTCATGAAAAACCATATTATAGGCCCATCTTGTTTCATTGCCATTGATGCCGGACTTAGGGGCGCTTATAATTAAATCGGGTTGGGCGAACTTGGTAACCGTGGCTATTAAATTGGCGGCAAGGGAGATACCGTTTGCTTTTAACAGAAAAGTAGCAAGCTGGGAGTTGGTAGTAAAGCCAAACAAACCCCAGGTTCGTCTGAGCATAGGTGCTGATGACCAGGATCTTTTATCCCTGGCTGTAATTCTAAGATTGGATGGCGGTAAGCTTACCCCCAGGGCACTACAATGCCCCAAATACGCCACTGTTGCATTGTTAACCGTTGCCCAGGGCCAGGTTTTAGAGTTTTGATAAATATTAAAATTATAACCATACCGGCTCTGCCGCCCCAGGTCCATTCGTGCCTCGTTTATATCTATTATGGTATTCCATATTTTAAAACCACGGGAATTCTGAAAAATAATTTTATAATTAGGGTCCCTTTTATAGCTTCTGGTGGCAACGTAATCACCATTATTGTTGGTATAAGTCCTGGCAAAATAAAACCATCTGCGTGTTTGTATCATTACTCCCCTGACCGGTTCAAGCCTGTTAAGGCGATTGTCCCAAACCTGGATACGCCCTCTGGGGGTTACCCTGTTTCTGGCATTTGGGTTATTGCCCGTATCTTCATTCTCTTCATAATTGCCGGTTAGTTTTAAGGCTTCATCTTCAAGTTCACTTAGAAAAGCAGAAGACCGGCCGGTTACCTCAGTTGCTTCTTCAGGAAGAAAGAGGTATTCAATTATTTCATATTCAATATCCGGAAATTCGTAATCAATGGGCACAGCAGTATATAACCATTTCCCGCCATCATCGTCTGGCGGGTAAAAATCACTATATGCAAGGATTTCGTAATCTAAAGGATACTCAAACAAAAACAATGAGTCAGCCTCGAGGGTAGCAATATCTGCCGATGAATTCACCCTGAATTTTACATAATAGTTTGTAGTATCAATTTCAAATCCGGTGGCGTCAATCCTGCCAGCCTGCCTTTTCTTAAGGTTTTCTAACGCCTTTGCCATGTTTGCAACACTGTAGGGGTTGCCCAGTCTCTCGCCTGGTATTGTTTTTGCTTCTTGTTCTTCTACTTCATCTAACGATGGCTCTAAATTTGGGGGGGGGTACAACTTGCTATGGTAACAATAAGTAAGGTTAGCAGTAGATAATTTTTCATAATTCTAATGTTTAGGTTCTTTTACGAAGAAACTAATTAAATGTTACAATAACCGTTAACTCTATAATAATTTTATATTCCCCAAATGTTTATTCTATTGATATAGCCCTAACAAGTATAATATCTTATTGAAAAACCGTTTTTACTTAATTATTGCGATGTACCTTTGCCATGCGGAATTATAAGGATGAATTTCACAGAAATAAAAGCACAAATTTTAGCCTACCGGCAGGCCGGTAAAAAGTACTTTACCACTTCTTCGTTCCAGTCGCACAGCCTGGTATTGTTGCATATGCTCAGCCGTATTGACCGGGACATCCCGGTAGTGTTTATCAACACCGGGTTTCATTTTCCGGCTACCCTGAAATTCCGCGATGCCGTAATGGCCTCTTTTGGCCTGCGACATTTAATTGACCTGCAATCGGCAGTGCCCAGGAGTTTGCAGAAGGGTAGCAATGGCCGTCTGCTTTTTGCCACCGATCCTGATTATTGCTGTTATGTTAATAAAACCGAGCCGTTACACAATCTTTTACGTTCTTATGACGTGTGGATAAACGGGGTGCGGGCCGATCAGAGCGAGGTACGTAAGGCCATGCAAACGGAACAGGAGGCGCCCAATGGGGCCATCCGGTTTCATCCTATGCTTGACTGGACCGGTAAAATGATTTATGAATATCGGCAGCAATACGATTTGCCGGCCCACCCGCTGGAGGCCCAGGGCTATTTAAGTATTGGTTGTGAACCCTGTACCCGCAAAATTGATCCGGCCATGACCGAGCGGGAGGTGCGCTGGTATGGTTTAAATAAAACGGAGTGTGGCTTACACACCGATTTGCTAAAATGAAGGTTTTAATTACAGGCGGGGCCGGTTATGTTGGCACAAAACTGGTTAAACAACTGGCCGCCAATGATTTGGTTACCGGTATTCTTGTTTACGACAACCTGAGCCGGGGGAATTATAACTTGTTTCTTGGTGAGCGTATTGTTAATGGCGCCAAAATCAGGTTTGTGCAGGGCGATATTCTCGATAGCCGGCTGCTGCGTAAATCGTTGCAGGGAATTGACATGGTTTATCATCTGGCGGCCAAGGTAACTACCCCTTTTGCCAATACCGATCCCCACTTTTATGAGCAAACCAACCATTGGGGCACGGCAGAGCTGGTGTATGCCATTGAAGATAGTGATGTACAGCAGCTCATTCACCTTAGCAGCACCAGCGTTTACGGGAGCTCGGATGGGGAGGTAACCGAAGACAGCCCCTTAAACCCGAAAACATTTTACGGGGTAGCCAAAAGGCGGGCCGAAGAGCATGTGTTGCGGCTGGTGGCCAAAGACCGGGCCGTCATAATCCGTTCGGGCAATGTTTACGGTTACAGCAAAAGTATGCGCTTTGATGCGGTGATCAATAAATTTGTTTTCGAAACCAATTTCCACAACCGTATAACCATCCAGGGTTCGGGCAGGCAATACCGGGCGTTCATTCATGTAAACGACCTGGTTTATAACCTGGGTTTGCTGATTTCGCAGAAAGTACCGGCCGATGTATATAATATGGTAGCCAAAAACCTGTCGGTATTGGATTTGGTGGATGTTTTGCAGGAACTGCGGCCATCGCTGGAATTTCTCTTTGTTGACCAGCACCTGGAGCTAAGGAACATCAGGGTCAATCCTGACCTGAAACTGGCCAACCACCTGCCGCTGGCCAAACCACAGGCCTTAAAAGAGGAAATTGCCGTTTTTCTTGATAATTTCTCTTATTGAGTTTGGCATTAGTGCCGGACCGTTAATACGGGATTAAAAAAGAATGTTTTGACCATGGTGTCTTGGAGGAGTACTATTTTATCATCAGATGTTGCTTGTGTAAAGAATAACTATATTTGTGCTTTGCCTGTGGTAACAGGTAAGATACACGTATAACCTTATAATGAGAAGATTATGAAAAGACTATTTTTGTTAACGGCTGTGGCAGCCAGTATGTTATTTTTGACCAATAATGTCAGGGCTCAGGAGGTTGGTGTGAGGTTTGGTCAGGTTGTTGGTGGCAATGTAGCCATCGATGCTATGTTTAGTGCGGGTGAATTTAGCCGGATCCATGCCGATGTTTCTTTTGGTAATGGAGTTGGTGCGGAAGCACTATGGGATTTTCTGTATCGCCCCCTTGGTGGCGAAGCCTTCAATTGGTATGTGGGTGTTGGCCCTTCTTTGTTAATCAGCAGCCCGTTTTTGCTTGGTGTTAGTGGTGAGGTGGGTTTGGATTACCACTTTAATGGTGCTCCGATTGCCATAGGTGTTGATTGGCGGCCTACGATTTGGATTATAGAAACTACTGATTTTGCTGCTGACGGCTTTGGTCTGAATATCCGTTACGTATTCTGACAATAAGATTATTCCAATCAATTGATGCACGCTGCCCGGCCGCTATTTGTTTACCGGTTGGGTAGCGTGTATTTTTTGCACCTCAATAATCAGATTGCCCTGTTCGTCAACATACGAGGCCGGGGCGAATTCATGATCAACCAGTATTTCACTACCCAGGTACGAATAACGGGCATGCACATGCTGTGAAAAAGTATCGTCAAAGGCTTTAAGCTGGATGATGATTTCCAATTCTTCCTCAGCGATATTATCCAGATTTATCCGGCTCAGCGGACTGTCATCGTCTATAGGATGCACGAGCGTCCAGGTGCCGGGAAAAAACTCAATCCTGTCAATCTCCAGCTTAAGCCGGTAGTATTTGCGTTTCTCTTCACCGTGGTCTTTGGCATGCATGGTGAGCGATACGCTGGCGTACACTTCCAGCAAGTCGCTTTTGCGCAGATTTACCGTGCGAAACATCAGCGCCTTACCGTTTTTGTAAGGGGCTATTACGGCATTTTTGCTGAATAAAAGGCGCAGAGAGGGTTTGGCAAAACGGCCATAAAGCAGGCCGGTAATAATGGCCATCACCATCAGGCCGACATATAGCTCGAGAACAGCAATAAAATTGGCTACCTTGCCAAAAGGAGCAATATGGCCATACCCTACGGTGGTGAATGTCTGGAAGCTAAAGAAAAAAGCCTCCCCCAGATTATGCCAGAAAGTGCCGGGGCGGTTGCCCTGCAGTTGCTCCACCCCTATGGCCACGTAGGCCAGGGCAAACAACAGGTTGAGCCCGAAAATTATCACAAAAGTAAGGGCCAGAAAGCGGCTCCATGACAGCTTCACCAGCCACTGGTAGGTGTCGCGCAGGTTGCTGGGCGTTCCCAGTTTGTGGATGTTGAAACTGCCGTCAGGGTTTACCAGCCGTTTTTCTCCCGGGCGGTATTTGCTGCCCAGCCCCGGGTCTTTCATTTGCTTGATCATGCCTTTGCTGAAATCGAGTGAATGATGCAAATATACGGCATTGCCCGGGGTAGGACAGGCCGCCCTGCTCTAGCAATATTCGTCAAATACGGCTATCAGGTGGTGGGCAATCATTTCGGCATTGCGGCCCTCTATATGATGACGCTCGACAAAATGTACCAGCTCACCGTCCTTGAACAGGGCAATGGAAGGCGAAGAGGGCGGATAGGGCATGTGCATCTCGCGCACCCTGTTTACGGCCTCTACATCATTGCCGGCAAAAACGGTAGTAAGGTGATCGGGTTTTTTGGTGCTGTTGGCCAGGGCCATCAGTACACCGGGGCGTGCCGAGCCGGCCGCACAGCCGCACACCGAGTTGATAACCACCAGCGTGGTGCCCGGGTTGTTGGCAAAATGTTCATCTACGGCTTCGGCAGTGCGCAGCTCTTTGAAGCCGTTGTCAGTTAGTTCGGCCCGCATAGGGGCTATCATAGGTTCTGGATACATAATATAGCGGATTTTATGTTAATACTTCATTTTTGTTTCTGACTAAAGGAAACCAAGCTGCAGCTTGGCGGCCTCCGACATCATTTCCTGGCTGTAGGGCGGGTCGAAGGTGATCTCGACCTTTACATCATTTACACCTGGTATGGCCTTTACCTTGGCCTGCACCTCATCGGGTATTACCTCGGCTGCCGGGCACGAGGGTGAGGTCAGGGTCATCAGGATATAGACATTGTTGATCGGGTACACATTTATTTCATAAATAAGCCCCAGCTCGTATATATCTACCGGTATTTCCGGATCATATACGGTTTTAAGCGCTTCTATTACCTTGTCGCGCAAGGTCATGCCGTTGTCGGCAGGCTCTTCTGCCTGGGGCGCCTGTTGTTTGTTGTCGTCAGCCATTTTCTTTACTTGCTTCTTTAGTTTTAAAACCCAGGGCGTATAGTTTCATCTGCTTAATCATGGCGTTCAATCCGTTGGAGCGCTGCGAACCGATAAGCTGGTGCATGCCTATCCGCTGGATGAAGTCGAGGTCAGCATCCAGTATCTCATCGGGGGTATGGCCGGAGAGCACCCTTACCAGCAGGCTTATCAGCCCGCGGGTGATATCGGTATTGCTGTCGGCCTGGTAATACACCTTGCCGTCACGCATTTCGGCATGCAACCACACTTTCGACTGGCAACCTTTTATCAGGTTCTCGTCTTTCTTATATTCTTCCGGCAGGGGCGCCATCTTATCGCCCAGCTCCATCAGGTAGAACAGGGTAGCCTCGCGGTCATCGGCCAGCAGGGCAAATTCCTCCACGATGTCGTTCTGTATGTCTTTGATACTGCTCATTTTCTTTTGCGTTGGGCTATGCGGCTTACCGCCTGTATCAGGCGGTCCACCTCTTCGCTGGTGTTGTACACGGCAAACGAGGCCCTTACCGTGCCTTCAATGCCGTAGCGTGCCACCAATGGCATGGTGCAATGGTGGCCGGTGCGTACGGCTATGCCCAGGGCATCGAGCATCATGCCGGTGTCAAAAGGATGTAGGCCGTCAATATTGAATGAGAGCACGCCTACCTTGTGGGCGGCCGTACCTACCAGGGTAACCCCCTCGTTGGCCTGCAGGCCCTCAGTGGCTTGCTTCAGCAGGGCGGCTTCATGGCGGGCTATATTTTCCAGGCCCAGCTCCTTGACAAAAGCAATGGCCTCCCGAAAAGCAATGACATCGGCAATATTGGGTGTGCCGGCTTCAAATTTGAAAGGAATATCGTTATAAGTGGTTTTGGCGAAGGTAACCTCACTGATCATTTCTCCGCCTCCCTGATAGGGCGGCATGGCTTCCAACACTTCCCTCTTGCCGTACAAAATACCTACCCCGGTAGGGCCGTACATCTTGTGAGCCGAAGCTGCCAGAAAATCGCAGTCCAGTTCCTGTACATCCACCAGGCTGTGCGGCAACGCCTGGGCGGCATCGAGCAGTACGCGGGCGCCCTGCTTGTGGGCGGTTGCGGTCATCTCCTTTACCGGGTTTACCGTACCCAGCGTGTTGGAGGCCATGCAAATGGCTACCAGGGCCGTGTTTTCGTCCAGCAGGCGTTCGTAGTCCGCCAGGTCCAGCTCACCGTTATCCTGTACCGGCAGCACCCGCAGTTCGGCACCGGTTTCTTCGCACAACATTTGCCAGGGCACGATATTGGAGTGGTGCTCCATACCGCTGATGATTATATTTTGTCCCTTGCCGACAAAAGTACGGCCAAAGGTGGCGGCCACCAGATTAATGCTTTCCGAAGTGCCCTTGGTAAAAATAATTTCTTCTTTTTCCGGGGCGTTGATCAGTTCCTGCACTGCCTGCCGGGTAGCCTCAAAGGCCTCGGTGGCTTCCTGGGCCAGGGTGTGCACCCCGCGGTGGATGTTGGCATTGTAATGACTGTAGTAATGCGAAAGGGCATCGATTACCTGCTGTGGCTTCTGCGTGGTAGCGGCATTGTCCAGGTAGGTGAGCGGGTAGCCGTTTACCTCACGCTGCAGCACCGGAAACCGGCTGCGCAGGGCAGTTACATCAAGTGTGGCAGGGCCGGTGTGTAAGGTAGCAGGCATCAGTCGGGTAGTTTGCTGTCAAGTATTTCTTCCAGATATTCACGCAGCTCCTCAATAGCTAGTTTTTCAATTATCTCTTCGGCAAATGCCCGGAGCAATAACTTGCGGGCGCTGGCTTCATCCAGACCGCGGGCACGCAGGTAAAAGAGCTGTTCTTTGTCTATCTGGCCGGTGGTACAGCCATGCGAGCACTTTACATCATCAGCCCAGATCTCCAGTTGCGGCTTGGTGTTGATGGTGGCGCTGTCATCCAGCAGAATATTTTTATTCGACTGGAAAGCATTGGTCTTTTGTGCCCCAGGGCGTACAAACACCTTGCCGTTGAACACCCCGGTGGTATCAGCCGCCAGGATGCCCTTATACAGCTCGTTGCTGTTGCAATGCGGTACCCGATGGTCCACAGCCGTGTGGTGGTCTATCAGGCCGTTGGCCTCCGGCAAATACAGGCCATACAGATGCGCTTCGGCATGCTCACCTTGCAGGCCGATATACAGGTTGTTGCGTATCATGCGCCCGCCCAGGCCGATATTGATAGTATTGTAGCTGGCAGAGTCAGCCACCTGAACAAGCGT
The DNA here is from genome assembly GCA_015488485.1 of Cyclobacteriaceae bacterium. Lineage (GTDB taxonomy): Bacteria > Bacteroidota > Bacteroidia > Cytophagales > Cyclobacteriaceae > S012-113. Next base: position 46,544 of record WFNR01000058.1, read on the forward strand.
GTGATCCAGGCGGGTGGTGCTCAGGGTATCGAGGCCTACCTTGATATGGTTGAGGCGGGCGTGGCGTGCTACCTGCAGGTGGATAGCCGCGTTGACAAAGCCCTGGTTGGCCCCTTCGCTGCTGAATACCTCTACCAGGGTAAATTGGCTGTTTTCTTCGGCTTGTATATAATGAGCCGGAGCCGCCATTACCTTGCCGCGGGCGGTATCGGTAAGGTGTAGGATATACAGCGGGCTGGCCGGGGCGCTGCCGGTTGCAATGGTAATCTGAACGCCTGATTTTGTCAAAGCCCGGTTGAGATCCAGATAGCGATCACTAAAGGCCGGCTTATCCCAGGCGGTTGGTTGGCTGCCACTGCTCAGCGGGGTCACCTTTATCATTTGGTCTTGCGGCAGGCGGCTCAGGTGCGGGGCATATTCGCCATTGATAAAAACCACCAGTTGCTCAGCCTCAGCCAGGATGCCGGCCACCGGCAGGGTAGTGGTCTCGGTAGCCGGATTGGCAGTAAAATCGGCAAATTCTTTGTCCAGCAAGCGGCTGACGGGCGTATAGCGGTACTCTTCGTGTTTGCGATCGGGTAGTCCGCTGGCCGCCAGTTTTTGCAGTAACTCCCTGCGCGGCTTGTCGCTAGCCGGCACTTGCCGGTCGAATACCTCCAGAATATTGTTTTGCTGTACTTCCATCAGGCCGATACTTGTTCTTCCTTAATCCAGTCGTAGCCCTTTTCTTCCAGTTCCAGGGCCAGCTCCTTATCACCGCTTTTCACGATTTTGCCCTTGTAGAGCACATGCACATGGTCGGGCACGATGTAGTCGAGCAGGCGCTGGTAGTGGGTGATGACGATGGTGGCGTTGTCGGGGCTTTTCAGGGCATTCACCCCATGAGCCACAATACGCAGGGCATCGATATCGAGGCCGGAGTCGGTTTCATCCAATATAGCCAGTTTGGGCTCCAGCATGGCCATCTGAAAGATCTCGTTACGCTTTTTCTCACCACCGGAAAAGCCCTCATTCAGCGATCTGCGCAACAGGGACTGGTCAATTTCCACCAGCTTCATTTTTTCTTTCATGATTTTGAGAAATTCCACGGCATCCAGCTCGGGCAGGCCGCGGTACTGGCGTACCTGGTTGACGGCCGCCTTCAGGAAGTTGGTGGTGCTGACACCGGGTATCTCTACCGGGTATTGAAAGGCCAGAAACAGGCCGGCCCGGGCACGGTCTTCGGGCGCCATCTCCAGCAGGTCTTGTCCATCAAACAATACCTTGCCCTCATCTACCTCATATTCTTCACGACCGGCCAGTACCGAGGCCAGGGTGCTTTTACCCGAGCCATTGGGGCCCATAATGGCGTGTACTTCGCCTGCATTTACTTCCAGGTCTATGCCTTTCAGGATTTGCTGGCCTTCTACCGAGGCCTTCAGGTTTTCTATTTTTAATAAACTCATGCTTATTCGTTTTTATCCTACGCTGCCTTCGAGGGTGAGTGCCAGCAGCTTTTGTGCTTCTACGGCAAACTCCATGGGCAGCTTGTTCAACACTTCTTTTGAAAAACCATTCACTATCAGCGCAATAGCTTCTTCGGTATCGAGGCCACGCTGATTGCAGTAAAAAATCTGATCTTCACCGATTTTGGAGGTGGTAGCTTCGTGCTCTACCTGGGCGCTGTGATTTTTTACCTGGATATAAGGGAAGGTATGGGCACCACAGTCGGAGCCCAGCAGCAGCGAGTCGCACTGCGAGAAATTACGTGCGTTGCTGGCCCGCTTACTGATATCCACCAGACCGCGGTAGCTGTTCTGACTCTTGCCGGCCGAAATACCCTTGGATACGATGCGACTTTTGGTGTTCTTGCCCAGGTGGATCATCTTGGTGCCGGTATCGGCCTGCTGGTGGTTGTTGGTTACCGCCACCGAATAAAACTCGCCAATAGAGTTGTCGCCTTTCAGAATGCAGCTGGGGTATTTCCAGGTTACGGCCGAGCCGGTTTCTACCTGCGTCCAGGAGAGCTTGGCATTGTCACCGGCACAGATACCGCGCTTGGTTACGAAGTTGTAAATGCCGCCTTTGCCTTCCTTATCGCCTGGGTACCAGTTTTGTACGGTCGAGTATTTTACTTCGGCATCTTTGTGCACGTATATCTCCACTACCGCAGCATGCAGTTGGTTTTCATCGCGCATGGGGGCAGTGCAACCTTCCAGATAGCTTACATAGGCGCCTTCATCGGCAATGATGAGGGTGCGCTCAAACTGCCCGGTATTGGCGGCATTGATGCGGAAATAAGTAGATAGCTCCATCGGGCAATGTACGCCCTTGGGGATGTAACAGAAAGAGCCGTCACTAAACACGGCTGAGTTGAGGGCGGCAAAGAAGTTGTCGGTGGGCGGCACTACCGAGCCCAGATATTGGCGTACCAGATCGGGGTGGTCTTTTACGGCCTCGCTGAATGAGCAGAAGATAATGCCCAGTTCGGCCAGGGTTTCCTTAAAGGTGGTGGCCACACTCACACTATCGAGCACGGCATCTACGGCTACTCCGGTCAGACGCTTTTGCTCTTCCAGGCTGATGCCCAGCTTTTCAAAAGTCTCACGCAGCTCGGGGTCTACCTCGTCCAGGCTGTTCAGCTTCTTTTTTTGCTTGGGCGCGGCATAGTAAATGATATCCTGGTAGTCCACCTTTTGGTAAGTAACGTTGGCCCAGGTAGGCTCGTGCATTTGTTGCCAGTGGCGAAAAGCCTTCAGGCGCCATTCCAACAGCCATTCAGGTTCCTCTTTCTTTTTGGAAATAAACCTGATGATCTCCTCATTGAGCCCTTTGGGAGCCTGATCCATTTCCAGATCTACCGACCACCCGTGCTCATATTCTTTTGAAGTAAACTCCTCTAATATTTGATCATCCTTACTCATGCCGATTTTTCATAGTATAGCACACAAAAATAGCATTATTTTTTCTTATTTATATTTATTTTAAATAAGAATAAGCCAGAAAATTGTCTATATGCCATAGATATTCTCGATGCTAATGGTATCAAAATTAAGGGCATCGTCAGGTGCATGCCGTGATGAACATCACATAAAGAGGGTAAGCAATTGATGTGTGGAAAAACAGCTACCAGATGGTAGGAATATATTGAAAGTTGTATAATTGCTGTAAGTAAAAATACAAACACTATGAAAAGCGGATGGTACCTGGGCCGGCTGGCCGGCATAAAAATTTATATTCATTGGACTTTTTTGATATTACTGGGGTGGATTATGATTGCTTACTACCGGCAGCATAATTCCGTGCATGAGGCTATGCTGGGTGTGGGTTTTATTATTTTGCTTTTCGTGTGCGTTTTTCTGCACGAACTGGGTCATGCGCTTATGGCCAGGAGGTTTAAGGTAACAACCAAAAGTATTACCATCTTGCCCATTGGCGGACTGGCCTCTATGGAGAAAATGCCTGAAAAGCCGCTGCATGAACTGCTGGTGGCTATTGCCGGACCGCTGGTGAATTTTGTTATTGCCGCTGTTTTGTATGTTTATCTGCATGCTACGGGGGGCTTCCCTACCCTGGAGGAGTTGCAAACCATGCAGGGTATGTCGGCCGACAAGGTGGTGCTCAACCTGTTTTATGCCAACCTGATCCTGGGGCTGTTTAATCTGGTGCCGGCCTTCCCGATGGATGGCGGGCGTATTTTACGGTCGCTCCTGGCCATGAAAATGGACAAGACACGGGCCACCGATATAGCTGCCAGCATCGGCCGCTTTCTGGCGGTGATGTTTATTTTCTTTGGTATCTTCTTCGATTTCTGGCTGGTGTTTATCGGTATATTTATTTACCTGGGTGCCGGGGCCGAAAATGCCCAGCAGGCCACCCGCTCGCTGCTGGAAGGAGTTACGGTAGCAGCTGCCATGATTACCGACTACAAAACGCTGTTTCCTACCGATACCATCAGAAAAGCAGCCGATATGTTACTGCGCAGCCAGGATAATGAATTTCTGGTGATGGACATCAATAACGAGCGTGCTGTAGGGGTACTGACACGCGAGAACATTATCAAGGGACTGGCAGAGTCGGGCCCTGATACACGGGTGCAGGAGGTAATGCAGCGCCATCTTTGCGAGGTAACCGAAGAGATGCCGCTGGAGGAGGTGTATCGTAAAATGCTCACCGAGAATATACGCGTATGCCCGGTGTACCGTGGTGCCGAGCTGATAGGTATTATCGACCAGGAGAATATCCAGGAACTGATTATGGTGCTGATGGCCCGCCAGCGGCAGGGGGATAATGCCATGCTGGCGGGGATTTAAACCTCAATGCCAAACACTTTTTTCACCAGCACACCTATGCCGAACGACAGAACCGCTACGCTGAGCGAGATCAACGCCATTTCGAAAAATCGCTGCCGAAAGGAGATGTTCTTGGCCACCGAAATATAATAAGTGTAGCCGGCTATGATGGCGATAGTGGAAGACAGCATGATGCCCAGCGCCAGGTAGGGGTTCTTGAGCAGGAAGTAGGGCAGCACCATCACAACTACCGTAAGAATATAGGCCGAGCCGGTGTAGATAGCCGATTTTACCGGATTGGCATCCTCCAGGTCTTCTTCGCGCGAGGCCAGGTAGCCCGAGGCGGCCATCGACAGGGAGGCGGCAATACCCATAATCAGGCCGGTGCTGCCGATGATCAGGGTATTGGCAAAGGCAAACGATAGCCCTGCCAGAGTGCCGGAAAACTCCACCAGGGCATCGTTGAGGCCCAGAACTATGGCCCCGGCATAGTTGAGGCGTTCGTCATTCAAAATACCTATCAGTTTTTGCTCGTGCTCTTCTTCGTCCTGCTTTATTTTCAGGGCCTCGGGGTAATCTGCCGCTATCGAATCGTAAAAGGTGGTGGCATCCACCTCACCCTGCTCCATCAGCCGCAGGGCAAACGACAGGCCGAATATGCGTGCCAGGCGTATGTACTTTCTTATCTTGCGCTTGTCGGGCTCGGCCTCCTTGCCGGTTACTTTCTTCCAGAAATGATAATGCCCCAGTTCCTGGTCAGCTATTTCGTTCAGCACTTTGGCATTTTGTTCATCCTTGCTCAGGGCTGCAAGTTGCCGGTATATATGATATTCGGTAATCTCGTGCTGTTGCTGCCGGTAAAGTTTATCCTCGTGTGCCATGGTCTTTAATCAGGTCTTTGCTGTGGCTGGCGGTGAATTCGGGCTGGATATTAACATGCTCAATGCCATAGCCGGCCAGCAGCTCTTCTATTTGTTTTAAAATTTTCTCAAAATCACTAATGCAAATATCGTCTTCCAGGTCTATATGCCCGTCAAAAATATATTTGTGGTCGTCCAGTTGCCAGCAGTGGATGTGATGGATGTTGGACACCCCGGGGATGGCCGTGATGCGGCTGCAGATTTTTTGCAGGTCCATTTGGCGGGGCGAAAACTGCATAAGGATACCCAGGCTCTCGCGGAAGATACCCCAACTCATGTACAGCAGGTAGGCGGCTATACCGATGGAGAAAACGGCATCTACCTGGTAAAAGCCGTAAAATTTCATAATAAGCCCTCCGGCAAATACGGCTACGGAGGTAAGCATATCGCTGAACAGATGCAGCAGGGCCGAGCGCATGTTCATGTTGTGGCTGGCATCCTGGCGGATAAGCAGCACACTCAGGCCGTTGAGCAGGATGCTGCCTCCGGCCAGGTAAATAACCCAATCGCTCTGTATGCTTACCGGGCTAATCAGCCGCTCGATGGCCTCATAAACGATAAGCAGGGCGATGACAATCAGGGTAACCGAGTTGGCAAAGGCAGCCAGTATTTCGGAGCGACCGAAGCCGTAGGTTTGCCGCAGGGTGGCCTTGCGCCTGGCGATACGGTTGGCGATGTAGCTGATAATCAGCGACAGCACATCGCTGAAGTTGTGGGCGGCATCGGTAATCAGTGCCATACTGCCCGACAGGATGCCCCCCACCAGCTCGCCCAGTGTAATAACCACATTGAGCACGATGGTCAGTCCCAGTCGCTGTCCACTTACCTGATGGTGATGATGCGCGTGCCCCATATTATTTAATTCAGACGGCTAAATCTACGTAATATAGCCGGTAATAAAAAGACAGGCTAACGAAGCGTAAAAGGGATTTTGAATTTAACGGAAAAATTACGTCCCATACCAAAAATACCCATACGGCCGGTGGCCGGGTTTACATCGGCATACTTTAGCCGGCTTAACCCGATTTATTTAAGACAGATTTTATAAAAAGTAGTTATGCAATTTTGTTAACAACAAGTCATCAATCACATAGCCCGAAAATTTCAAAATTTATGTACCTCAAATTAGGCTATTGTTATAACTACAGTCTTTTCGTAAAATTTGAACAAAATCACTGAATACATAAATTAAGATCTTCTTAGTCGAAATCAAATAATTAATCGTACCCCGCCCAGTTCTTCGATGCGGTAGGGGAAGTGGTCACCTGGCGAACCGATAAACATAAAGTTGATGGGTATTTGCCACTCTTTCGACAGCTTGCGTACCAGTGCAGGCGTAAACTTGCCCTTCACCTCAACAAATTCAATGTCTATTTCCGGATATTCCCGGTCAAGGAACTCAATATCTTTTTTCAGTCGCTCTATCATTTCCCGGTCGCCATTTTCGGGGGTTACGGTAACAATTTTAAGCTTACGGGTATGCTCATTCTGTTTGATATAAAGCATCACCTTATTCAGATTGCTCAGGTTGTCGCCCCGGGTAAAAAACACAAATTCCTGGTCGTTGATTTTGTTAATGGTTTGGTTAATGTACTTGTGCATTTTAAGGAAGGCCTCACGGATCGGTTCAAATATTTTGCGCAGTATTCTCAGGAGAAGCTTAAGAACCAATATCCTGTTGAGCATGATAATAATAAAGACGATGGCCGGAATAAAATAATCCAGAAACACAACGAAATTGGACGGCACACCGGGCTCTGACGGCTTGATGAGAATATTGCCTACCAGGGCAATGAGTACGGCTGTTAAGGCTAGAAATACCGACAGCCAACTGGCTCTCTCGGGTCTGGGGAGTCGTTTGCGTTTAACCTTGAGCAAAATATTGCCAATGGCAAACAAGGCCATGACCGATAAAAACGAAATGGTGTACACCCCGGCCAGCGATTCCACTTTACCGCGGGTTATCAGCAACACTGATATGCTAAGCAAAAGAAAAAGTATAATGATCCGGTAAGAGCTGTTGCGCTTGTTTTTCTTCAGGAAGAAAGGCGGCATGATTCGATCCAGGGTCATTCTTTCCAGCAAGCCGGTAACGCCCACGTAAGAAGTAAGCACCGCCCCGCTTAGCACCAAAAAGGCATCGATCGATACCAGCCAGCTCAACCAACTGCCTCCGGCAATCAGGCCCATTTGCGACAGCAGCGTAGTGCCGTAATGCTCCTTGATTTCGGGTATGGGTATCAGCGACAGGGCCAGAAAAGCCATCAGCGGGTTGATGATACTGACAATAACCCACATATTGCGCAGGGTTTTCGGGAACACCCCGTGTTGCTGCTCTTCTACAAAGTTGGCCGAGCTCTCAAAACCGGAGATACCCAGCATAGAAGCCGCAAAGCCAAAGAAGATGGCCATGCTTATGCTGCCTTCGGTGGGCATATGCCAGTTTTGTATAAAAACATCGAAGCCGTTTTTGAACAGGTAATAAAGTACCGTGATTATCAGCAGGGCCAGGGTGGTAAGATGAAAAATAAAGATAGCCGATGCCACCCGTGCCGATTCGCGTATACCCAGAATGGCCAATATGGCAAACAGGGTAAGCAGGCCGATGGTCGTGGCGATGATGGGTATCTGTGAGAAAAGCCGGTGTAGGTAGTGTATGGCCTCGTTGGCCGATATCACCGAAGTAGCTATGTACGATAGAATGGTAAGGGTAGCTGCGTAAGAAGCCATGGTCTTGCTGGTGGTATTGAGCAAGGCATTGTAGGCCCCGCCATTAAGGGGTAGGGCACCCACCACCTCGCCATAGATCTTTCTGAATAGATATAACACGAAGACCACAATAAGCAAGGTAACCCAGGCATATTTGCCGGCATAAAA
>WFNR01000059.1 GCA_015488485.1 Cyclobacteriaceae bacterium
CGGTTGGCGGCCGATTTATTTGCCTGCGAAATGCCCAATTATGCCCCCGATGGCAGTAAGACATTTTTTATCTTAGATTTGAAACAAATTAACCACTATTTTAGTTAACCCTGTATGTTCCCACGACTTACCCCCATGGTTAAGAATCTGCTGCTGGTGACAGTAGCAGCCTGGCTGGTTCCACAACTTTTCGGTTGGCACAATATCAATGCTATACTGGGGCTTTGGCATATTTCTTCACCTTTCTTCAGGCCGTACCAGTTTCTTACCTATATGTTTGCTCATGGTGGTTTTAGCCATCTGCTGTTCAATATGCTGGGCCTGGTCTTTCTGGCGCCCTTGCTGGAGCAACTGTGGGGGCCGAAAAAATTCCTCACCTTCTATCTGGTTACCGGTATCGGGGCCGGGGTGTTTTACGAAGGGGTCAAGTATATCGAGACCATACCCGTGGAGCAAAAGATAGTGGCTTATGAAAGCAACCCTAACCCCGATGACTTTGCCATTTTTATGGCTAAATATGCCCCGCAGTACTATAACAGCCTGTACGATTTTATCGATTATTATGGCGACCATCCCGATGATACACGCGCTAAAAAGCAGAGCGTGGCCTATATGTATGACGTATATAATGCCCTGATAAACATACCGATGGTGGGGGCCTCGGGAGCCATTTATGGTATCATCATGGCTTTCGGGCTGCTCTTTCCTGATTTGCGCCTGATGTTGTTATTCCCGCCCATCCCGATCAAGGCCAAATATTTTGCTCTTATTTTGGGCGGCATCGCCATTTATTCCGAATTTGCCGGTGGTGGCGATAATGTAGCGCATCTGGCTCATCTGGGCGGGATGGTTTTTGCTTTTATTATGATTAAATTCTGGTCGAAAAAAGGCAGTAGTTATTATTAGGTTATGAATTCATCACAAGGAGGTTACGGTATGGGAGGCTCCGGAGCCGGTATTCTGGATGAACTGAAGAATGCTTTCAACCGGCCCGACAACGGTCTGATGCAGATCATTCTGATCAATATTATTGTCTGGGTGGTGGTGATCTTGCTGCGTGTGGTGTTGATTATCGGTGGTCAGGAAGAGCTTTACAGTACCGTGATTGGCTGGTTTATGCTGCCGGCCTCGCTAAGTGATTTTCTGATGCGCCCCTGGTCGCTGGTTACCTATTTCTTTTTGCATGAAGGGGTTATGCATATATTGTTCAATATGCTCTTTCTCTATTGGTTCGGCCGTATTATCAAAGAATTTCTGGGTGATGCCAAGGTAGTAAACCTGTATGTGCTGGGCGGCCTGGCCGGAGGGCTGTTTTACCTGCTTATCTATAATTTGTTCCCTTATTTTGCCGATCAGGTGGCGTATTCGCGTTTGCTGGGGGCTTCGGCCGGGGTATTTGCTGTGGTGGTAGGGGCGGCCACTCTTATGCCCAACTACACCATGTTCCTGCTGTTTATCGGCCCGGTGCGTATCAAGTATATCGCGCTGTTTTATATCATCCTTTCCATTGCCGGCTCGGCCGGTGCCAATGCCGGTGGCGAGCTGGCGCATCTGGGAGGCGCCTTGTTGGGCTATCTCTATATCAGGCAGTTGCAGCAGGGTAACGACTGGGGGCGCTGGGTGCAGGGCTTTTTGGCGTTTGCCAAAGGCTTGTTTAAGCCCAGACCGAAGGTAAGGGTTAGCTACCGCAGCGGTAAAGGAGGGCGCACCACTACCCGCAGGTCGGCAGATAAAGCAACTCCGGTTACCTCGCAGGAAGAAATCGATGCCATTCTGGATAAAATCTCACAATCGGGCTATGAGAGCCTGACCAAAGAGGAAAAGCAGAAGTTGTTTAATGCTTCCAGGCATTAGGGCCGCTGCCGGTATTTTGTTTTACGACAGACTGGCCAGTATGCCTTCGATATAACCCAGCAACTCGTTCCGCCCCGTACCTTGCCGGGACGAGGTAATAAAGCGGGGCGGCAGTTCTTCCCAACTGGCAAGCAGGGCCTTTTCAAACATTTGCACAGATCGTATATTTTTATTGCGACTTTGCTTGTCGGCCTTGGTAAAAACAATGGCCAGTGGCAGTCCGTTTTCGCCCAGCCAGTTGATAAACTCCAGGTCGATGGCTTGCGGCTCCAGGCGGATGTCTATCAGTACAAAGACACACGTAAGGTGCGGGCTGTTGAGCAAATAGCCGGTGATCATCTCCTCAAAGCGGCCACGTTGTTGCTTGCCTACCTTAGCCCACCCGTAACCGGGCAAATCCACCAGATACCACTGTTCGCTGATAAGAAAATGATTGATCAGCCGGGTCTTACCGGGTTTGCCCGAGGTCTTGGCCAGCGCCTTGCGGCCGGTAAGCATGTTGATTAATGAGGACTTGCCTACATTGGAGCGCCCGATAAAGGCAAACTCGGGCTTGCCGGACGGGCACTTTCGCCAGTCGGTATTGCTTACTACAAATTGCGCAGATTTAATTTTCACGTAAACAGGTTAAACTTTATAAAGAGATATTTTATCACGCTTGATATAGCAAAATAAGCTATAATTGTTTAGTATTGACGTAGAATATGAAAATTAGCTAACCAAACAGACCTATTCTTATTTGCCCATGCATAAAAACAGCTTGTTATTTTTAGGTTGGATAGCCTTTTTCCTGATCTTATGGGTGGGCAGTCCGTATATTGCCAGGGCACAAAACGATAAAGAACTGGCCGCCCAGATGGTGGAAATTGGTGATGAAATCCTGAGCCAGACCCTGGCTGTGGGTGAGGCCCGTGAGATGTACCTCAATGCTGTAAGCCTGGATCCGGAGAATATACGGGCCAATTATATGGCCGGCATCACTACGCTGCAGGCAGCCGACAAAGGGGCTGCGGCCAAATATTTTCTGAAGGTATTTGAGCTGGATCCCAATTACAGTTATGATATCCTTTACAAAATAGGCCGGGCTTTTCACTATGATTATAAATTTGATGAGGCCATCAACTACTACAGCCGTTATAAATCGAAATTAGCCGGTAGTCAGCCACCTGACGACAAGGAGTATGCTTCCATGAAGGAGGTGGAGCGTAAAATTTATGAGTGCGAGCAGGGTAAAATACTGGTGGAGTTTCCCGAAGAAGTGGATATCACCAACGTGGGTGAGGCCATCAATTCACCTTTCGATGACTATGCCCCGGTAGTCAATGCTACTGAAGACCTGCTGATTTTCACTTCGCGCAGGCAGGAAGACAACCTCAACCCCAATGTAGCGGTAGATAACTATCCCTATGAAGATATTTTCTTCAGCACCCGGGAGCAGGGCGACAGCGTATGGAACAAAGCGCGCAATATCGGAGAGGTGGTGAATACACTCTATCATGATTCAAATGTGGGCTTGTCGAAAGACGGCAATAAACTTTATCTGTATAAAGATGAAAATGGTGGGGATATCTATGTGTCCGAGTTTGTGGATGGCTCCTGGAGCACGCCCAGGCCGTTGGGGCCACCGGTCAATTCACGCTTTGCCGAGACTTCTGTTACTCTTACGCCCGATGGCAACACCTTGTTTTTTGTCAGCGACCGCGATGGCGGCTATGGTGGCCTGGATATCTGGCTGACCCGCAAAACCAAAAAAGGCGACTGGGGCAAGCCCGAAAACCTGGGGCCGGAAATCAATACCGAATATGATGAAGATGCTCCTTTTATTGGTTATGATGGCAAGACGCTCTATTTCAGCAGCCAGGGAGGCGAAGGTATGGGTGGCTTTGATATCTATCGTATTGAGTACGACAGCTCGTTGCAGGCCTGGAGCCCGCCTGAAAACCTGGGCTACCCCATCAATACCCCCGATCACGATATTTATTTCGTGCCCAGTGTAGATGGTCAGCATGCCTATTATGCTTCGGCCCGTGACGACAGCTATGGCGGAGCGGATATCTATATGCTGAATATCCCGGAGGTGCTGCAACACCAGGAACAGGTAAAGAGCCCCTATCTGGCGCTGACCATTCTGGTAAAAGATGCTGACGGGGAGCCCCTCGATGCCAGCCTGCAGTTGGTTGATACGGCCAGCGCCAGTAAGTTGTTTGCCGTACGCAAGGGCACAGGCGAGTACCTGTTTGCCATTACCTCCAAAGAGCCGCGTGTCTATGAGTTGCTGGCGGTACGCGAAGGCTATCAGGAATACAAGGAGCCGATGACCCTGGCTGTATCGGGCGATGTGGATGAAAAGCAGGAGAAGACTGTGGTGCTGCAAAAAG
>WFNR01000060.1 GCA_015488485.1 Cyclobacteriaceae bacterium
GATAAAGTCCGATAAAGTCCGATAAAGGGAAAACGCATGGGTGGCAGGTGGGTTATAGATTTTTTATTTGTGGTACGGGTTACCATGTTCTTTATATAGCACACGCAGGCATTTTTCGGTAAGCAGCCTGCGGTCGGTGGGCAGGCCCAGCTTTTTCATCCAGCGATACAGGGTTTTGGTGCTTATGCCGTAAGCCGCAGCTAATTCCTTGCGGGTTTTGGGAGCAAAAGCATCGGTCAAGGCTTGTGTTTGCATATATTCCGGTGTTTGCTTGTTTAATCAAACGCTCCTTCAACTATCCTGGTAAGCCCCCCTATAAGAAAATCCGGTGCACCAATTGACATCGACAAGGTCAACCGGTAACTACACCAACTTATTATGCGCAAGATAATACCTCATTTATTAAAACCAAAATAATCTCACTTTTTAGTGGAAAAACAAGAGGCCTATCCGATAAAAAACTGCGGCATAAAATTAACCAGATAGACTTCCTCGGTAGCCCGGGTGATGGCCGTATAAAGCCAGCGCACAAAATTATCATCAAGGCGCTCAGGCGGCAGGTAGCCCTGATCGATAAACACCAGCGGCCACTGACCTCCCTGCGCCTTATGGCAGGTAATGGCATAGGCAAATTTCACCTGCAGGGCATTCAGCCAGGGGTCCTGGCGGATGGCCTCCTGGCGGGCTTTCTTGCTGCTGATATCGGCATACTCGGCCTGTACCGCTTGGTACAAGGCCCTGGCGGCCGGCTCTTCAAGGGCCGGGGCATGGCTGTGCAGGGTGTCGAGCAGCACATTGGCCTCAAACGGCCGGCTGTCACCCCCGTCTGTCAGTTGCAGTTGCAGGGTGGCAAAGCGCAGGCCGTAGCGCTCTTCAAAAGAGATAATCTTGCGCACCTCAACAAAATCGCCATTGGCCAGGAAGCCCGAGGGCGCACCATCGGGCACATAATAGTAATTGTTGCGCACGATCATCAGGCGGTCGTCAGGCTCTATTTCTTCCTGGCGGAAGAACAGTTCCTGACGGATAAAGCGGTTGTACTGCACGGCATCGCGGTTGCTGCGGCAAATCACCACCGTATTGTCGGGCCCCACCTTGTCGTAGGCATAGCGCAGGCCATCGCCCAGGCGGTCGGCCGTCATGCGGTACACATCGTGGTGCCCGTGGGTGGATAGCCGTATTGCCGGGAGGCTGCCGCTGCGGTCGCTGTCCAGCCTCTGGCGCAGGGCGGTAGCATTTTGCAGGATGCCCGAGCCGGCATGCTGGCGCATCACTTCGGTAAGGCGCGCCAGCAGCACCTGCTGGCCGCTGAGCTGCTGCAAATAGTCGGGCTCCAGGGCTATGCTGGCGGACTGCCCTACCGGAGGCAACTGGGCGGTATCGCCCACTAGCAGCAGCTTGTTGTCGGGGTGGCTAAAGGCAAAGTCCAGCAGGTCTTCGAGCAGGCCGCGCTCGCCAAAGCCGGCTGCTACCGATAGCATGGAGGCCTCATCTACAATAAACACTGTCTTTTTATGATAATTTTTTGCCAGCACAAACTGCCGCGGGCCACCCTCCTCGCCCACCGCCTTATAGATGATCTTATGCACGGTAAAGGCCGTGCGCCCGCTGTAGCCGGCCATCACCTTGGCTGCCCGGCCGGTAGGTGCCAGCAGCATATACTTGTAGTTGAACAGCGGCAATGTCCTGACCAGGGCCGCCACTAAAGAGGTCTTGCCGGTGCCGGCATAGCCCTGCAGCACCATAAGCGGCCATTCCCGGCTACCGATAAAGCGCCCGAACAGCTCAAAGAAAGCCTGCTGACCGGCCGTAGGCGTATAGGGAAAGCGCTGCTCCAATATGACGGCCGGTTGGGGCATCAGAGTACGATCATGGTAGTGGTGGCATGGGCAATGAGCGTTTCGTGCCCGTGGGCATCAACAGCATATACCTCGGCCTCGCAGAAATGGAGCCGGCTACCGGGCTTCTTTACCCAGCCCACGGCCCGCAGCTTATCGCCCACCCCTTTGCGAAAATAACTGATCTTGATCTCCCCGGTTACCACATCCTGATGCGCTTCTACCAGTGTGCAGGCAGCAAAACCGGCCACAATATCGGCCAGCGTAGCCACCAGGCCGCCATGCACAAAGCCGTCTTGCTGTTCATGAAGGGCTTGCAGAGTCAGCTCCCCGGCCGTGCGTCCGGCCTCAATGGTATGCAAGTCGAAACCGATATGCTGCATAAACCGCTGGCGGGTTAGCTGGTCTCTGATACGCTCGACAAAAGCGGGGTTGCGGGGTATGAGTTTCATAGGCTGTGTTTTAGCCCTCAAAAATGCCGTTTTTTTGGCAATCGGGAAATACCGGTTTGCAGCCGGCTTTTCTTTTATGACGACATAATGGCTATCTTAGCAAGCATGAGCCTGCATGACACTTTCGGCCACCGGGTGCGGGTGCGCGTATGCGGCCTGTGCTACCGCCAGGAGGCCCTGCTGCTGGTTCGCCACCACCTGGACGGCCGTACCCTGTGGGCGCCTCCCGGTGGCGGGGTGGAGCCGGGCGAAAGCCTGCGTACGGCCCTGGTACGCGAGTTTCGCGAAGAGACCGGCCTGCAGGTGGTACCGGGCGAGTTTTTGTTTTTTAGCGAATTTATCGACCCGCCCCTGCACGCTATCGAGCTGTTTTTCAGCATCGCCAGCTATCGCGGGCACCCGGCCCTGGGCAGCGATCCCGAGATTGAGGAGCAATTGCTACGCGAGCTCGACTTCTTCGACAGCCGGGCACTGCAGCGTTTAACACCGGCCGAAAGACATGTGGTGTTGCAAAATTGTAATAATCCAACAGAACTTTTGCAGATAAGGGGAGAATTCAAGCCTGCCGACCGCTTATAAGATTTGCCGCAAATGATTTTATGTTTTAGCTGATAAAATTCCTATACTTGCAAAAAAATAAGAAAATGAATAAAACGCGTATTTTCTCCATCTTAACCGCTCTTATAGCCCTGGGGCTGGCCGGCTATCTGGTTTATAGCATTAAAAGTGAAATTGACAATCAGAAAAAGATAAAGGTTGTTGAAAAGGCCGTCATAGAGCGACTAAAGCTAATTCGTGATGCCGAAAAAGCGTACCAATCTGTTTATGGCGAATACACCGACAACTGGGATACCCTGATCAATTTTATTGAACACGGGCAGTACCCCATTACCAGGCGTACGGAGCACGTAATAGAGCTTGACTATGGTGCCGATAGTAGTTACGTAGTTATCGATACCATAGATATCGTACCGGTAAAGGATTTTATATTTTACAAAAGGCATGAAGTATATGCCACTACCAACGGTACCTTTGGCGAGTATTTTGTGCAGGAAGGCGACTATGTAGTTAAGGGGTCAAAAATTTACTCCATGACCAGCGATATTACCGGCAAAAAAACCAACCAATTAGCCAAAAACACCGGCCGGGTAACCAACCTGAAGCCCAAAAAAGAAGGAGATCGGGTACATGAAGGTGAGTTGCTCTTTATTCAGGTAGAAGAGCTGTACGACCCGAATATCGACATTGCTCAATTGCCTTATATACCCTATACCGATCCCCCGGTTAAGTTTGATATTTATGCTGATAAAATAGAGCGCAACCACCTGACCGTAAATGTAATAGAAGTGCGGGATGTAGCGCCCATCAACCCGATGCGGAGCGAAGATAATGAAGCCAACAACAAAAAGCCGCTGCGCTTTGGCTCACGTACTGAAGTTACCACAGCAGGAAATTGGGAATAATTGAACACCACTGCCAACAAGTACAGGCTTTTCAAAAAAATAAAGGAAGAGCGGTTTGAGGTTGATGATTTGCATCATTACAACCTCAACCTGCTGCTGGGCACCCGCGACCTGCAGGTAGCTGTTACCGACACCCGCGACAACCGCTGCATGTTGGTAGAAGACTTTATTCTGCCGGCAGTAAACTCGTACAAAGAGCTGGTAGCACTTTACGAGACCTTGTTTGACGACCACCATCTGCTCAAAGCCGGCTTTTGGGCCAATGTCAAGGTCGGGTTTAAAAACAACAAGTTTGCCCTGGTACCCAGCAAGATATTCAGTCCGGAAAAAGTCTTTGATTATCTTAAATTCAATGCCCGTATCAACAAGCAGTACGATGAGCTGCTGTATTTCAGGCACCTGAAAGCCGATGCGGTTAATTCCTTTGCTGTAAACAAGCGTATCTACAAGTGGCTGGAAGGGCTCTACCCCGACAAGCAACCGGGCTATGTACACCAATCGAGCAGTTTGATAGAAGGAGTGCTGGCCCAGCTTGCCAACTATCCCGAGGACAGCATATTTATCTATGTCGATCGCTTCAAGCTGCATATTATCACCTCCAAAGAACAGCACCTGGAATATTATAACCAGTTTGTCATCAAAAAATTCTCTGACTACATCAAGTACATCCTTACGGTAATGAAAGGCCTCGGGCGTGACCAGCGCCATACCAATGTGGTGCTGTGGGGCTATATCGGCAAGCAATCGAAGCACTACCAGGAGTTTACCAGGTACATCAAAAATATTTCTTTTGGCGACCGTCCTAAATTCCTGAAATTCAGTTATCTTTTCGATGAATTGCAGGATCATCATTACTTCGACCTGTACAATATGCACCTCTGTCAGTGAAAGAGCGCATTGCCATATTCCCCGGATCGTTCGATCCCTATACCAAGGGGCATGAGGATATTGTCAGGCGCGGCCTCAAGATTTTTGATAAAATAATTATTGCCATCGGCTATAATGTGCACAAGCGCCAGCGCTATTTCGATGTGGACATGATGGTAGAAAAAATCCGGCATCTGCATAAGGACGACCCGCGTATCGGGGTAGAAGTATATAACGAACTGACGGCCACCTTTGCCGTGAAGCACCAGGCGCGCTACCTGCTGCGCGGCCTGCGCAACACCACCGATTTTGAGTATGAAAACACCATTGCGCAAGTGAACATGCACCTGGGCAACGACCTGGAAACGGTCTTTCTGATTACCTCTCCCAAGTATGCCCATATCAGCTCCAGCGTTATCCGCGAAGTGCACCAATATGGCGGTGATATTGCTAATCTGGTGCCTTTCGAGATAGATTGATAGTGGTTTCCGGTCTTTTTTTCAAATGGAACAGGTATTTGAGGGAATGCGGGAATGCGAAGATGCGGAATGCGGAGATGTGGAATGCGGAGATGTGGAATGCGGAGATGTGAAAAAGTGGGGAAGCGGGCGGGCATCCCCTTCAGGGGAACGAGGGGGCGCGGGGGTGACGGATGTCTGAGGTCAGATGACAGAGGGCGGAGGGCGGATGACAGATAATCTAAAATCAACAGTCAGCTATCTGCAGTCTGCTATTCTAACCGCAGGGAACGCAAAGAAGGGTGCAAAGGACGCAAAGCGGGAAAAGCGGAAATCTGAAAAGCGGGAATGCGAAGATGCGGAATGCGGAGATGTGGAAAAGTGGGAAAGTGGGCGGGCCTCCCCTTTAGGGGAATAAGGGGGCGCGTGGGTCGGGAATACGAGGATGCGGAATGCGAGAAGCCTGTTTATTTCTCAGCCGCATTGGCAGCATTCAGGTAGCGAGCCAGGCCGAAGACAATCAGAAACTGGCCCAGCACATAGGTAACCATCACCCAAAAGCCGGCCTGCGCAAAGGGTTCGTAAAACTTATTGACTGCCAGCAACGAATCGGAAGCAATAAACAGGATGGCACCAATTAGTACGGCATTGTTACCCACCGCTTTGCGGAAAAGCGCAGTTAGCCCCATACCTACCAATACCAACGAGTATATCATAATCGCTATGCGCAGCCCGCCCAGATGTGGCCACAGCAGGAAGTTGAGCAGGAAAGCAAACATAATCAGCGAGAAGCCGGTAGCCCAGGTGATAAATCCCGGCCGGAATTGGTGTGAAGTGCTGTAAAAAAGATAAATATAGATAAGATGGGTAATGAGAAACATAACAAGCCCCAGGATGAAATAGTGGTTGGCGCCATCGTCCAACAATAAAAACATATCGCCCAGCCAGGCAAACATTAGGGCCACAATCAGCCAAAAAGCTTTTACTTGTCCCTGGGGTGTAATAAAGTAAAACCATGCTGCCAGTAAAGGCATCAGCAGCGGTTTGCTTATTTGTTCGAGGGCGGTAAGGTGGTATAAACGTGCCAACCATTCAGCAGCTACTGCCAACAGAAAAATGTACCAGATGAGTTTATGGGCTTTCATGGTGTGGGCGGGTATTCTTTTGAGTAAAGATAACATATAAAAAGGCCAAACCCGCCATCAGCGCGGCCGAATTGAAGGCCAACGGAATATTGGCCGGCTGATTATTATAGAGCCAGGCAGAGAGCAGAGCTCCGCTGCCGATACCTATTTCGAGAGCGATGTACATGGTGGCCATGGCGCGCCCGCGGTGCAGCGGATGGCTAAGATCGATAGTCCAGGCAAAGATGGTGGGCGAATTGAGGCCGGCCGCTACTCCCAGCACGGCAGCCGCCACAAAAAAATGCGGCAGCGACTGAGCAGCCCCCACCAGCCACATACCAAAGGCTACCACCAGCAAAGAGAAGCGCAGTACCTTCACCCGCCCCAGGCGGTCGGACAGGCGGCCGGCAAACACCCGTACCAACACCGAAGCAGCCGTAAAGCTGGCAAAGAACAAGCCTTTATTGGCCATACCCAGGTAAGCGCTGAAATCGGGGATAATGGTAAGCACCACACCAAACGAATAAGCCGACAACAACATGACTACCGAAGGGCCTACCACAGCCGGCTCAAATATATCGTGCGGGTTGATAAGCAGCATAGATAGGCGGAAAGGGCGTTTTACAGCCACCGTTTCGGACATCCCCAGCAAAATAATTACCGATATTATAGCCAGAGCCGATGAGCTGTAAAACATCACATTGACCGAAAATTGATGGGCAATAAAACCACCCAGGGCCGGGCCGGCCGCTATGCCCAGCGTTCCGAAAACGCCCAGCATACCCATGGCCTCCCCCCTGCGTTCCAGCGGCACCACATCGGCCACATAGGCCGATGTGCCGGTAGGCTTAAAACCGGTAGAAAAGCCATGCAGAAAACGCAGCAGAAGAAAAGCCCATACCGTATGAACCACCGGATAGAGAAAACCCAGCAGAAAACAAACCCCGGCCCCGAACACCATTACCGGTATGCGCCCGATGTTGTCGGCCAGCTTGCCACTGAACGGGCGGCTCAGGGCGGCACTCAGGGCAAACAGCGAAATAATATAGCCCTTGTAGTCGGCCCCGCCCAGAGAGGTGATAAAATCGTTGAGCTCGGGAATAATCAGGTTGAAGCTCGAAAAAAACAAAAACGAACTGATACACAACAGCCAGAATTGCCTGCTAAATCCTTTACCCGGCATTACCTGTTCTCATTTTTCGACAAACACCCATTCATTTGTCCTGCTGTTCGTCTGCGGCCGACATCAACCAGGCCTTCATAAAATCCATCAGGTCGCCATCCAGCACTTTCTGCACATCGGTTTTTTCCACACCGGTGCGGGCATCCTTTACCAGCTTATACGGATGTAGTACATAGTTGCGAATTTGCGAACCGAAATCAATTTTCAGTTTCTGGCTTTCAATAGCATCGCGCGCTTCGTTGCGTTTGGCCACCTCCAGTTGGTAGAGGCGCGATTTGAGCATTTTCATAGCCTTTTCCTTATTCTTAAGCTGCGAGCGCTCTTCCTGGCACTCCACCACAATACCCGGTGGCTCCAGCTCGGGTGGCGTATAGTGCAAACGTACGGCCGTCTCCACCTTGTTGACATTCTGGCCGCCCGCCCCACCGGAACGGAAGGTATCCCAGCGTATGTAAGCCGGGTTGATATCGATCTGAATGCTGTCGTCCACCAGCGGATACACATATACCGAAGCAAACGAGGTGTGCCTGCGCGCCCCGGCATCGAAAGGCGAGATACGCACCAGGCGGTGTACCCCTATTTCAGCCTTCAGATAGCCATAGGCAAATGGCCCGTCAAATTCAAGCGTAGCCGATTTGATGCCGGCCGTCTCGCCCGGCTGGTAGTTGATCTGCTTTACGGCATAGCCCTGCTTTTCACCCCACATGGTGTACATGCGCAACAGCATGGCGGCCCAGTCCTGGCTCTCGGTACCACCGGCCCCGGGGTTGATTTCCATGATGGCGCCCAGTTGGTCCTCCTCATTGCTGAGCATGCGCTTAAACTCCAGGTCTTCAAGCAGTTGCAGCACCTTGTGGTATTCGGCATCTACCTCAGCGGCTTCGGCCTCCCCTTCTTCATAAAATTCCTGCAGGGTTTCCAGATCACTGAGGGCTGCCTGCACCTGCTCGTAGCCGGTAGTCCATATCTTTTTGGCCTTGAGTTCATGCAGGGTCTTTTCGGCCTCTTTGGGGTTATCCCAAAAGCCCGGTTGGGCGCTGAGCATTTCCAGTTCGTTTACTTCTTCTTTACGCCTGGCGTAGTCAAAGATAGCCTCCCAAGGCCTCTACACGCGCCTTTAATTCCTTCAGTTGGTCGGTTGTCATGTTATTGCTTGCTAATTAAAAATGAATGAGCAAAGGTGCATAAAGCGGAGGTTATTACCAAATGGAAAAACACTACAATATTATTGTCCGGAATGGCAATTAGCCAACGTGATTGAATGCCCTTTCGGAAAAAAATCCATGATATTTTTTTCTGCAATGTAAAATACATTTTTGCCCTTGACAGGAAAATAGCGTTTGTGGCTGTGCTATGTATTACCACCCCTATTTCACCTGGCAATTCCATTTCACTTTAGAGTGGTTTTTAACTTATTGGAATTTATTGAAAATTTGCATTTTGTACACATATCGAAACCAGAGAATTATGCTTACAACAACTATTTCCGATTTTCGAAAAAATATTAAAAAGTATCTCGATTCGGTAACTGAAGACTTTGAAACATTGATTATCAATCGGGGCAAAGGCACCGGGGTAGTTGTAATTTCTATAGAAGAATACAATTCTTTAGCGGCAACCCAGCACGAATTATCCTCGAAAAAGAACGAAGCAAGACTTGATTCGGCTATCGAGAAATTAAGAAAGGGTTCATCATTTCAAAAAGATTTAATTGATGTATGAAATACATTTTTGTCGATGAATCATGGGAGGATTATCTGTATTGGCAAAAAACTAACAAAAATTATGTTAAGCGTATAAATGATTTGTTAAAGGATATTTCAAGAACACCTTTTTTACCGGTAAAGGCAAGCCGGAACCTCTAAAATACAAATACAAAGGCTTTTGGTCACGCAGGATTGATAAAGAGCACAGACTTATTTACGCGGTAAAGGGTGACGAAATCCTGATTGCCAAATGCAGATTTGATTACGGTTGAACAGGTTGAGATAATTTCCGAAAACGGATTTTCCCACCCTTACTTCACCCCATACCCTTCGTCCGTCAGCAATTGGCGTACGCGCTCCCGGAAGTCGCCCTGGATGATGATCTCGCCCTGCTTGGCACTGCCGCCCACCCCGCATTTGCTTTTCAGCCACTTAGCCAGGGCTTTCAGGTCTTCCTCACTGCCCACAAAGCCGCTTATCAGGGTTACCTGCTTGCCGCCCCGTTTTTTCTTGTCGAGGGTAACCTGCAGGCGCTGCTGCGCAGGTGGCAAGGTTTCTTCCTGCTGCTCTTGTTCGTATTCGTAAGCAAAATCATCGCTGGTGGAATAGACCACCCCCAGGCGGTCTTTCCAGTCATTGTTGCGCTGGCGGGCCATATCAGTATTTCATCGAAACGGTCAACACCGGCCGTTTGGCATGGTTTACCAGGTCTTCGGCCACACTACCTCTGATAATACGGCTTAGCCCGGTGTGCGATGAGGTGCCCATGATGATCATGCCGGCATCCACTTCATCGGCAAAATGACGGATACCGTCTTCTTCCACCACATCGTTGAACACATGTATCTGATAGGCCTGCAGCTTGTGCTTGTCGGCAAACTTCCGCATTTCTGCTTTGGTAATACGATCGGGCTTAAAATTGTTGGGTGTGTTGATCCACACCATATATACCTTGGAGCCATAGGCTTGTTGCAGCTCTTTCAGCGTAGCTACCACTTTGTCTTCTTTCTCACTCATAATGGTGGCATATACCATAGAATCGAAAATCGACTCATCCACCTTGTCCTTAACCGACAACACCGGACATTTGGCCCTGCGCACCACTTTTTCGGCATTGGAACCGATCAGCACCTCACTCAGGCCCGAAGCCCCCTTGGTGCCCATCACTATGAAATCTACCCCCTCATTTTCTACAGCATCATAAATATGGGTAAAAGGACTGCCCAGCTTGATTTCCTGCGACACATTGATGCCCTGAAACTTACTCACCTCAACCAGCCGATTCATCTCAGACTGAGCATTTTCAATGGCCTTTTTCACCATCAAGGCATCTACAAAACTGTCATAAGTAGGCAATTCACCCGTTACATGAATAGTCTCGGTGCTGGTTAATTCAATAGCATGCAGGAACACCAGTTCGGCATTGAATTTTTTAGCAATATCACGAGCCAGATCGGCAGCGTTCTGTGCTTCTTCGGAAAAGTCGGTAGGTACAAGTATTTTTTTCACGTTTTTACAAGTTTGGTTTGTGCCCGTCAAGATAAGAAAAATATTTGCAAAACGAAATTTTTTCTTTTTTTGTGGTGTAATAATCCTGGCTTCGAGAACCTGCCTTCGAGTCCCTCAGTCAATTCAGCCAGATGGTTTTGAGAACCTGCCTTCGAGAACCTGCCTTCGAGAACCTGCCTTCGAGTACCTCAGGCAGAACAGGCAGTTCAGGCAGTTCAGGCAGTTCAGGCATCTGCTATCTTAACCGCAGAGGGCGCAAAGCGGGAAAGCGGGGATGATGTTTAGCTGGTAGTTCTTGGCTTGCCTTATCGCAGGTAAGCTGGTAGCGGGCAGGCCCTCCCCTTTAGGGGAACAAGGGGGCGCAGGGGGGACTGAAGGCTGAGGTCAGAGGTCAGAGGGCGGATGACTAAAGGCAGACAAAATCTAATTTTTTAAATCATCAATCTGCAGTCTGTAATCTTAACCGCTAAGGGCGCCAAGCGGAAATGTGGAAAAGCGGAAATGTGGAAAAGCGGGAAAGTGGAAAAGTGGAAATGCAGGGAAGCGGGGATGGGTGATTATCTTGAAACATGTAACTCAAGACGAAGCCCTTTTGTCGTGGTCTAAACCAACAGCGCCACCCCAAATAGCAAGACAAACAACAGGGTAGCCATAGCCAGTTGGCGCAGGTTGGGGTCCAACTGCTCCGGCCGGGTGCGGGCTACCCGTATGCCATTGACAACCAACAGCCCTACGGC
>WFNR01000061.1 GCA_015488485.1 Cyclobacteriaceae bacterium
GGGTTGGCATCAGCATCATCTACCGCATCGGTGCTGTTGACGGTAAAATTGGGGTAGGTGCCACTTACGGTAGTAGCCCCTGTTCCGGTAAGGGTGATGACCTGGTCGGGGAGGATATTGTTGATCTTGCCATTGCTGATATCTATGCCAAAACCGGGATCCAGCCCGTTGCCGGCATTACGGGCATAAAGGGCATACGGCACACTCATCAGCTGCTGACTGCCCACCAGGTTGTAATTGCCGTTGTCGTCCGGGTCCAGCTCTATCTGCAGCCACTTGTTGCCGGTGCTCCAGTCCACATCGGCCAGGCTGCCTGACGACTGCCCCTGGCCAATGACAATGGCAAACAAACCGAACTCATTGGTGGTAGGGTGCTGCTCCTCTTCATATTCAATGCTGCCGCTGGGGCCATTGGTAATGCTGATGCGCAGGCCGATACTGCGGCTGCTCAGGGGCGTACCGTCTGCCGCCCGCGCCACCCCCTGGTAGTTGATACCCAGCGGGGTTTGTGCCCCTGCCGCCAGCGCCCACAACATGCCAACCAGTAGTAACCAACAGCTCTTCATCATCATATAGTCGTTTTCACAATCTTAGCCACACCGAGCAATTGCCGATCGGCCGTATAGGCCCGTAGCAAATACACACCCACCCCGATCGAAGAAAGATCGGCCACGTTGTCAACCGTTGTGGTTTGCAATACCAGCTTGCCAAACAGGTCGTAAGCCTCTACATAGTCAACCAACAGATCGCAATCGGTCGCAGCCAGGGTGATGGTGCTGATTACCGGATTGGGATAGTAAGCCAGTTTGGCATCGCTGCAAGGTACCGACAATTTGATGGGCTGTAAAAAACCCTGGGTAATGGTCTGGTCAGCCGTACTGATAGTAGCAATGGCCAATTCACCTACCGACATATCCACAAAAACATCCTGCTGCTTGAAGCTAAGCCCCGAAGCGTAGGTTACCTGTGGACTAAGCTGCTGGGCATAGCCAGGTAATACAGCCAGCCATAGCAAACCGGCCATTATTATATTTCGGCAATCCGTAAGTCCGCCCATCAAGTTGAGTAGGTTTTGGTTAATTTGGGAACCTGCTTATTACAATAATGCTATTCCCAAAATTAAAAATAGAAGTTTATTGCTATTTTTACAATCCGAATATCTGTATAATGCAAATTATTATTCAAATAATTTATTTTTTACTTAAAGTTTTAGTTTAAGTGCCGGACAAGCTTAATGTTGTTTTATTTCGATATTTGGAGGCCGGCCTGCATAACTAAAAAAGGCTTTTTAATCCAACACCCAATGCGCATACTCAGGCGATTTATCCGCTTTTTGCTTCTCTTTGTTGTCTTCCTGCTGGCACGTTTATTATATCCGTTGCTTTATCAGCTATTCATACCGGCCGGCAGTGTCCATGCAGACCGGCAAACTCTCATGATTGCCCACCGCGGGGCCTCGGGCGTAGCCCCGGAGAATACCCTGGCGGCTTTTGCCAGGGCGCTTGACCAGGGGGCCGATATGCTGGAGCTCGACATCCACCTGAGCCGCGATGGCATACCGGTGGTGATACACGATGCCACCCTGGAGCGCACCACCAACGGCCACGGCCGGGTGGTAGAGTACGACCTGGCTGCCCTTAAACAACTGGATGCCGGCAGTTGGTTTGCCAAAGAATATGCCGGAGAGCGTATCCCTACCCTGGACGAAGTGCTGACCCTGGTAAACGGCCGGGCACCGGTGATTATCGAATTCAAATGGGACAAGGAAGAAGGCTATTATCCGCAAATGGCCACCAAGGTGGCAACCATCATCCGGGCGCATCAGGCCAGCGACTGGTGCTGGGTGCAGTCTTTTGAACAGCGCTACCTGGACGAGATGTACCGCTTGCTGCCTGAGGTGCCGCTGGTCAAGTGTTTTATCGGGGTGTGGTCCGGGCCGCTGGGGTTTTACTACGATACCGGCTTTCACTGGGGCAACTACCGCCCCGATGCCCAAATATACCGGCCGGCCGCCCATCTTACCGGCCTCAATTTCTACTACCGTACCCTGACCCGCAGCCAGATAGCCAATTGGCACCAGGCCGGCCTGCAGGTGTGGAGCTACACCGTCAACGATTCGAAAAACATGAACAAACAGGTAAATCTGGGCGCGGATGGCATCATCACCAACTACCCGGATGCTAATTATTAATACTAACCCCGGGGGATGTCATCATGTCCTTTTCTTATCCAGCCAAAAGGCAATGGCAGCAAACAGTCCATAGGCCACCTCGGCCGTAATAGTGAGCTCAACAAGATTT
The DNA here is from genome assembly GCA_015488485.1 of Cyclobacteriaceae bacterium. Taxonomy (GTDB): domain Bacteria; phylum Bacteroidota; class Bacteroidia; order Cytophagales; family Cyclobacteriaceae; genus S012-113. The sequence goes on from WFNR01000061.1 coordinate 2,301, forward strand.
TCGCTTTGTGGCAACACAAACATATTCAGGTAGTTGATCAGCAGCATAAACAACACGAACACCGGCATGCCGTATCGGCCTGTCTTATCCACCGCCTTGGTTTGCTTTAGGTAATAAACCAGTGCGGCTATTACCAGCAGGGCTTCCAGAGCAAAGGTAAGCGGAGCATTATGCCACAGTCCCAACCCCAATTTGGGCGGGTGGTCGCCCCACAACGGCAGATCGGGCGTATGCACCAGCAAATCGGCAAACCAGTGCGAAACCACTGCCAGGCCCATGGCCAGCGCCACTGCCCGGCTACCGGGTTTATGACGGCCACGCCAGGCCAGCACCAACCAGTAAACGAGCAAACCCCAGACCAGCGAGCCCACCAGGCTGTGGGTGTATGGATAATAATACAATTCATACGAATTGACAGCCGTATAGCCGGGTACCAGACGCATTTTTTCAACACCGAGCAGTACCAGCGGAAAGAACAGAATATCCACCCATTGCACGGCAACAAACAGCCAGCCCAGGTTGGCTCTTTTTTCCTTGCCTTTCAGGGCGATGGCAGCCGCATAATGACCTACAAACATGACCTAATGAATTTGTTTACCCCTAAAAGTAAAAATTTTACTACAAACCAAAAATTGCCGGGCGGGCGGCTGTCATTTTAGCGGTCAACATTTTACCTTTACATAAGTTTACCTTGCCGTATGCCCGACTTCGCCCATCTACACTGCCACACCCAGTTTTCGCTCCTTGACGGAGCTGCCAGCATCACCGATATGATGCAAAAGGCCCAGGCTGATGGCATGAAAGCAGTGGCTCTCACCGATCATGGCAATATGTTCGGGGCTTTTAAGTTTGTGGCTGAAGCCAGCAAGTTTAACGTCAAGCCTATCGTGGGCTGCGAGTTTTATCTGGTAGAAGACCGCCATAAAAAGCAGTTTAGCAAAGAAGACAAAGACCAGCGCTATCATCAGCTAATGCTGGCCAAAAATGCCACCGGCTATAAAAACCTGATGAAGCTGACCTCACTGGGCTATATCGAAGGCATGTACAGCAAATGGCCGCGCATTGACAAGGAGCTGATCGAAAAATACCATGAAGGGATTATCGCCACCTCTTGCTGCCTGGCGGCAGAAATACCGCAGGCCATCCTTAAAAAAGGCGAAGAAGAGGCCGAAGAGTTGCTGAAATGGTGGCTCGACCTGTTCGGTGAGGATTTTTATATAGAACTGCAGCGCCATGACCTGGAAGAGCAGGACAAGGTCAATACCGTACTGCTGAAATTCGCCCAGAAGTACAACCTGAAGGTGATCGCCACCAACGACTCACATTATGTCGATCAGGAAGACTGGCTGCCACACGATATTTTGCTTTGCATCAACACAGGCGAATCGCAAAGCAAACCGATACACAAGGGCGAAGGTTTTGGTGGCAAGGATTATCGTTTCGGCTTTCCCAACGATCAGTTTTATTTCAAGAGTCAGGCTGAGATGAACGCCCTGTTTCAGGATGTACCGCAGGCTATCGACAACACCCAGGAGATAGTGGACAAGGTGGAGACGCTCAACCTGAAACGCGATGTGCTGCTACCCAACTTCCCCATTCCGCCCGAGTTTGCCAATGCCGATGATTACCTGCGCCACCTGGCCTTTGAGGGCGCCAAATCGCCCAGACGTTATGGCGAGATAACCCCTGAGGTGGAAGAGCGCCTCAACCACGAGTTGCACATTATCAAAACCATGGGTTTTGCCGGCTATTTCCTGATTACTGCCGACTTCATCAATGCCGGACGTAACATGGGTGTACTGGTAGGCCCTGGGCGCGGCTCGGCAGCCGGCTCGGTAGTGGCCTACGCCATCGGCATCACCAATATCGACCCCATCAAATACAACCTGCTCTTCGAGCGCTTCCTCAACCCCGAGCGCATCAGCATGCCCGATATCGACACCGATTTCGATGATGAAGGGCGGCAGAAAGTGATTGATTATGTGGTGGATAAATACGGCTACAACCAGGTGGCACAAATCATTACCTATGGCACCATGGCTGTCCGCATGGCCATTAAGGACGTAGCGCGGGTACGCGACCTGCCACTGGCCGAGGCAAACGCCCTGGCCAAAATGGTGCCGGAAGACCTCGGCATTACCCTGGAAAAAGCCTTTGCCAAAAACCCCGATCTGGATAAAATACGCAAAAGCGATACCGAGCAAGGCAAGGTACTGCAACTGGCTCAAAAGCTGGAAGGCTCCATCCGCAATGCCGGCATCCATGCAGCCGGAGTTATCATTGCCCCCGATGACATTACCGAGTACATCCCGGTGTGCACCTCCAAAGACTCCAACCTGTTGGTAACCCAGTTTGATGGTAAGGTGATCGAAGATGCCGGTATGCTCAAGATGGATTTCCTGGGCTTAAAAACACTAACCATCATCCGCGATGCCCTGCAACTGATCAAGAAAAACCGCGGGGTGGAGATCGACATCGAAAATATTGACCTGGAAGACGCCAAGACCTTTGAGCTCTACCAGCGGGGCGACACCATCGGCACTTTTCAGTTTGAATCGGCCGGTATGCGCAAATACCTACAGGTGCTGAAACCTACCAACCTGGAAGACCTGATTGCCATGAATGCCCTGTACCGTCCGGGCCCCATGGACTTTATCCCTAACTTCATTAACCGCAAGCATGGCAAAGAGCCGGTAGAGTACCCCCACCCGCTGCTGGAGGACATCCTGAAAAACACTTATGGCATTATGGTGTATCAGGAGCAGATCATGCAAACGGCCCAAATCATGGCGGGGTATTCACTCGGCCAGGCCGATCTGCTCAGGCGCGCCATGGGCAAAAAGAAAGCTGAGGAGATGGCGCGTCAGAAAGAGATATTTGTCAAGGGCGCCCAGGAACTGCATGGCATCGACCGCCAGAAAGCCGAAGAGATTTTTGCGGTAATGGAAAAATTTGCCGCCTATGGTTTCAACCGGTCGCATTCGGCCGCCTACTCGGTAGTAGCCTACCAAACGGCCTACCTCAAGGCGCACTACCCCGAAGAGTATATGGCTGCCGTGCTGTCAAACAACCAGGGCAATATCGATAAGATTACATTCTTTATTGAAGAATGTCAGCGGCAGAACATTGCTGTACTGGGGCCGGATATCAACGAGAGCTCGTTCGATTTTGATGTAAACGAAAAAGGCCAGATCCGCTTTGGGCTGGGCGCTATAAAAGGTGCCGGGGAGGCGGCCGTAAGCGCTATCGTAAGCGAGCGCGAAAAAAATGGCCCTTTTAAAGATATTTTTGACTTCGCCCAGCGGGTAAACCTGCGGTCGGTCAACAAAAAAACCTTCGAAAGTCTGGCCATGGCCGGAGCCTTTGACGGCTTCAAAGGCACCCATCGCAACCAATATCTGTTTCAGGACGACAACAAGCCCAACCTGATTGAACTGGCCATAAAATACGGCTCGGCCTATCAACAAGACCGGAATTCGCAGCAGCAGTCGCTCTTCGGCCAGGAGGGTGGCCTGGAGCTACCCAAACCTAAACTACCGGTGGTGGAAGAGTTTTCGGAGATTGAAAAGCTGAAAATTGAAAAAGATGTGGTGGGCTTCTACATCTCTGGCCATCCGCTCGACCAGTATGCCGTGGACATTAAATACTTCTGTACCTGTGCGGTAGATGAGATAGAGAATTACAAAAACCAGGTGGTGTCAGTAGCCGGTATTGTGGTTAAGGCCGTGGAGCGCATCTCCAAGCGTGGCCAGCCTTTCGGGTTGTTTACTATCGAAGATTTCAACGGCACCCTGGATATGGCACTGTTTGGTGAGGATTATCTGAAAAACAAACATTTTCTGGCTCCGGGCAACTTTCTTTATCTGACCGGCCGGGTAGAAGAACGCTACAACCAAAACGGTGTGTGGGAGCTCAGGCCCAAGGTTTTTCGCCTGCTGGAAAACCTGCGTGAGGAGCTGAGCAAAGAAGTAGAACTGCTGATTGAAGCCCGCTCGCTAAATGAAATCCTGGCCGGAGAAATAGCCGCACTGGCCGCCCGCCATCATGGCAAGTGCCCGCTTAAGGTGATCGTGTACGACCATGAAGAGAAAATAACCGTGGACCTGATGGCTAAAAAATATCTGGTTGAACCCTCGAATGAATTTTTTGCCGAATTTGACGGGCTGGCAGGTGTACAGGTGCGGCTGATAGGCAAAACTACCGAACTGGCGCAGGAAAACAAACGCCCCGGCTACCGCCAATATGCGCATGCCTGAGCAGTAAAACTTAGCGCTTGGAACAAAAAATAATATATTTGCGTTCATTTGTGAAAACTTTATAAAATTGTATTGAAATGGAACCCATTGAAATTACCGACAGCAACTTCAACGAAATATTAAAAACCGACAAGCCGGTATTGGTAGATTTTTGGGCTGAATGGTGCGGCCCCTGCAAAATGATAGGCCCCATCGTAAAAGAACTGGCTGCCGAGTATGACGGCAAAGCGGTAATCGGCAAGCTGAATGTAGATGACAACCCGCAATCTGCCGCCCAGTTTGGCATACGCAGTATCCCTACCCTGCTGGTATTTAAGAATGGCGAGATTGTGGACAAGCAAATAGGCGCGGTACCCAAAGCCGTATTGGCCGGTAAGCTGGAAGCCCAGTTGAATTAAGTACCGGAAAGAAAATCCTAACAAAACACCCCCTGCCACAGGGGGCTTTTTTATTACGGAAATATTATGACCAATAAAGAACAAGCACCGGTATTGCTGATCCTGGCAGCCGGCATGGGCAGCCGCTATGGCGGGCTCAAGCAGGCCGACCAGGTAGGGCCATCGGGAGAAACGATTATCGATTATTCCATATACGATGCCATCCGGGCCGGGTTTGGCAAGGTGGTCATGGTAGTGCGGCAGAATATTCTGACCGAAATGCGGGCCTTATTCGACAACCGCTGGGGCCATCAAATAGATATCGAGTATGCTATCCAGGAAGTGAATGTGCCGGTAGAGGGCATAGACAACCTGCCCGAGCGCCAGAAGCCCTGGGGCACCGCCCATGCCGTCATGGTGGCCGAGGGTGTCATAGACCGCCCCTTTGCCGTAATCAATGCCGATGACTTTTACGGGGCCGAGGCCTTTGCCACTATGAGTGATTTTCTGCAAAACCAGGCAGCACCAAACCACTATGCGATGGTCGGCTATATTCTGCAAAACACCTTATCAGAGAGCGGCCATGTGTCGCGTGGCATCTGCACGGCCGATGATAATGGCTACCTGGCCACCATTGTTGAGCACACGCATATCCAACGCCTGGATGACGGCCGCATTGTAAATACTTACAGCGATGGCCGGCAGGTAGTGCTTGATGAAAACAGCTATGTATCCATGAACTTCTGGGGTTTGCACCCGGCCTTCTTTGCCGAAGCACGCCAACAGTTTAAAGACTTTGTGGCAGCCAACCGCCATAATGAAAAAGCGGAGTTTTATATTCCGCTGGTAATCGACACCCTGATAAAAGCCGGTAAAATCAAGGTGGAAATCCTCTCTTGTGCCGCTCACTGGATGGGCGTTACCTACCGTGAAGATAAGCCTGTGGTAGAGCGCAAGTTGCGCAAGCTGGTGGCCGAAGGGCAATACCCTGAAAACCTTTTTGAATGACAGGTTTCCCTGTTTCCAGCGGTGGCGTTCACCTTGCCGCATGGCAGTTTTCGTGAAGCTATGATGGATCTGCTGTTTTCTTGTACTTTCTTACCCTCCTGAATTGGCTGAACTGATTGTTTTGGCTGAGATGGCTATTCTGGCTGTTCTGCGTGTCCTGCCTGTACTGCCTGAATTTGCTGAGGTACTCGAAGCAAGGTTCTCGAAGGCATATGGCTGAGGCTCTCGAAGCCAGTTGTCAATCAAAAAA
>WFNR01000062.1 GCA_015488485.1 Cyclobacteriaceae bacterium
ACCATAAGTTGCCACGTGTTACTTTCCGGTTGGTGCTCGACCGGCAGCCGGTAAAAGAAGGCGATAAGGCCGGCTATCTGAGTATGGTGGGGCAGATGCTGCGCAGAGGTACTACTACTCGCAGCAAAGAACAATTGGATGAGGAAGTGGATTTTATCGGGGCCTTTCTGGCCGCTTCCAGCGCTTCGGTATATGGCTCTTCGCTTACCAAGCACAAGGATAAGCTACTGGAGCTGATGACCGATATCATGTTCAATCCTACCTTTCCCGAAGAAGAGCTGGAGAAAATCAAGAAGCAGACCCTTTCTGCCCTGGCGGCCGATAAGGAGGATCCGGAGAGCATCAGCGATAATGTATCTACCGTGCTTATCTATGGCAAGGACCACCCTTATGGTGAGCTTACTACCGAGGAAACGGTTAAAAACATTACCGTTGAGGATATAAAAAATTATTATAACACCTACTTCAAGCCCAATATTGCTTATCTGGCTATCGTGGGGGATATTGATAAAAAGGAAGCCAAGAAGCTGGTGAAAACCTACTTCGGCAACTGGCAGCCGGGCACCGTACCCAACCCGCAATATGAGGTACCGCAACCGCCTGAAAAGACCTTTGTGGCACTGGTAGATAAGCCTTCCGCTGTGCAGTCGGTGGTCAATATTACCTATCCTGTGGTGCTGAAGCCCGGGGAGCCCGATGTGGTACCCGCTCGCGTGCTTAACCAGATTCTGGGTGGTGGCTCCTCGGGGCGCCTGTTTACCAATCTGCGTGAAGACAAGGGTTATACTTATGGCGCCTATTCCCGTCTGTCGGCTGATCGCCTGGTGGGTGAATTTTCAGCTTTTGCCAGTGTGCGTAACGAGGTGACCGATAGTGCTTTGGTGCAGTTTAGGTATGAGTTGCAAAGAATTAAGAATGAGCCGGTTAGCGATGATGAACTGGAGTTGGCTATTAATGCCATTTCCGGGTCGTTTGCCCGCTCGCTCGAAAGGCCGCAGACGGTGGCCAGTTTCGCTATCAATACGGCCCGCTACCACCTGCCGGACGACTATTACGCCACCTATTTGCAAAAAGTGCAGGCCGTGAGCAAGGCCGATGTACAGGCGGTAGCCAATAAATACATTATGCCTGACCGGGCCAATATTGTGGTGGTAGGCAAGGCTGCCGACATAGCCGAAAGGTTAACGCCATTTGGAGAGGTGCATTATTATGATCATTATGGCAATGAATATACCCCGTCAGCCACCCCGGCTATTCCGGAGGGGCTGACGGCTGCCCAGGTGGTAAACAATTATTTGCAGGCTGTGGCCGGTACCCACAAGCTCGATGAGTTGCAAGATATAGTGATGGAAAGTACGGCCAGTTTGCAAGGCCAGGAGTTGCACATCAAAATTGCCAACAAGATGCCCGATAAATCCATGATGTCAATCAGCATGGGGCCGATGGAATTGCAGCGCTCGGTGGCCAATGGTAGCGACTATGCCGAGTACCAGCAGGGCAACCGCGCTCCCGACAACCCCAACAGCAAGCTGGACGGCCCGATTCGCGGCATGATCCTGCCGGAGACAGCCTATCTGGCGAAGAATCTTGAAATGGAACTGAAAGGTATTGAGAAGGTGGATGATAAAAATGCTTATGTTGTGCAGGTAGTGTTGCCTTCCGGTGCCAAAGTGCTGGAGTATTACGATACGGAAAGCGGCCTGAAACTACGCTCGGTAAGTTTCTTTAAAGGGCCTCAGGGTGAAATACCCATGTCCTTTGAATATAAGGACTACCGTGAGGTGGATGGTTTTACATTTCCCTTCATTATGATCTGGCCCCTGGGGCCCGGTGTTAATATGGAGGCCAAAGCCACTTCTGTGAAGGTAAACAGCGGCCTGGCAGATGACTTGTTTAAAATAGAGTAAGTTCGCTCTTTGTGTTGCGCCCTGTCTGGTATCATTGCTGTTACCGGGCAGGGCGTTTTTGTTATGTGGGCAGCGCTATATCTCCTCCTGAAGAATCCCTGGCAGCACCGGTTACCGAAGCATAGCAGTTTACTTCACCGCGCAGCCTTAAAGCGCCCAGTAGGGCAAAGACCAGCGCCTCCTTGAATGCTACCAGTTCCTTGTCAGGTACTACTATCCTGATCGAGGCGGGCAGGTTTTCCCGGAGTTGTTCAATCAGATAGCGGTTAAAGGCACCACCACCGGTAGTCAGCACTTCGCCCCCGTCAGGCAGGTGGTTAAGCAGGGTGGCAGCTATTTGCCGGGCGATATGGGCCACCGCGGTGGCCAGCTTGTCATTAATTGTTATTTTGCTGCTGTCGAGCAGGGGCTTTACCTGGGCGGCAAACCACTCGTAGCCCAGCGATTTGGGAAAACTTTGCCGGAAAAAAGGCAGGTTGTCTAGCATAGCCAGCAGGGCGGGGTCAATGCGGCCGCTGCGTGCTATGGCTCCATTGTTATCATATAACTGGCCCGCCTGGTCGGCAAGGTAGTTGAGCAGCATATTGGCTGGCCCGATGTCAAAGGCTATGCGTGTGCCGCGCCAACGGCACGAGAGGTTGGCAATACCCCCCAGGTTAAGACAGGCGGCATAATTGCCAAACAAAAGCTCATCGCCTACCGGTACCAACGGGGCTCCCTGGCCGCCCAGGCTTACATCCAGTTGCCGGAAGTTGTACACAACTTGGATGCCCGCATGCCGGGCCAGTTCATGGCCGTCACCTATCTGGCGGGTTATGCCTTTATGGGGCTGATGATAAACAGTATGCCCGTGGCTGGCGATAAAATCAGGATTAATGTCTGTTTGTTGTATAAAAGCGGCTGCCTGCTTGCCCAGCCACTGGCCGTAGATGCGGTCGAGCTCATCCAGCTTATTGGCGGGCAAGTTAATGGCTCCGGCAAGTTGCTGCCGCCACTGCTCGTCATAGTCGATGCTGGTGGTGGCCAGCAGCTCGTACTGCCATCCTTTGGTACTGCGCTGCAGGCGGCAGAGGGCCATATCCAGGCCATCGAGCGAGGTGCCCGACATCATTCCCAGGGCGGTGTAGGTATTAGAGGGCATTTTTTTGTCATTAAAAAAGGTCTCTGCCGAAGCAGAGACCTGTAATGTACTAAAAAGTTTACTAAATAGAAGGATCCGGAGGTGTATTCGGATTATTCAGCCTTTCATCTGCAGGGTATGGGTAGAAATTTCTGTTACGCTCTGTAGTGAAATCTGTTCCGTCCGGAGGGGTGATATTACGAAATCGTCTGCTGTCTTCCAGACTTGTACCAATCAAAAACAGTTCTATTCTTCTGTTTTTGTATATCTCATCAAGGATTTCAGCTTGTGTGTTGCCTCCGGAATAAGGTGGTAAATTGGCCCCAATGCCAAAGATATCGTTGGCTGCTTGTTTTTGCAGCACCAAATTTAGTTGAGTAACGGCATTGCCCAGATCCCCCTTTCTGGCATATGCTTCTGCTTTTATCAGAGCCATCTCTCCGGGAAGGTAAACAGGTATTTCAGCATCGAAGCCAGTAAAGAAGGGTGCGTTAATGGTTCGTATTGGCAGAACGTTTACCGCGGAAGGGATGGTGTCTCCGGTTAAATAGAAATCTACCCTTTGATCATTGGCATCTGGTTCTAATCCGGCCGGTAAGCCAAAATTATGGCGAGGAGCATAAGCAACATTAAAAATAAGCCCTTCATATACGGGGTTTTGATTTTCAGTATCGTATTTAAATACCGAAGGCACCGACAAATCGACCTGATCGGCTGCTGCAATAGCATCATCATACAGACCGGCTGCCAATGCATAGCGAGCCTTAAAGGCATACAGCGAGTTTATCAAACTGATATCACTACCAAAGAAACTTAGAAAATCGTCTGATTCAGGGTTGGTAGTAAGTCCGTCAATAGCTGTTTGCAAAATATTTACAGCCTCGGTATAGGCATCTATCCGATCAGAGAATTGTGCTTTGCCATTCTTATCGTTATAGATAGGCACCTGCTCAAAGTTTTGAGCCAGGTTACCCAGTGTCATGGCTCTGAACAAGTTCCCCCAGGCAATCAGGCCGCTGCGTGTTCCAGGCTCCAGATCAATGGTTTGAGCGGCTTTAACAAGGTCTTCACACATTCCTTTTACACGCATATTGCGGGCAAATAACCTACTGGTATAACCGTTTTCTCCCGAGAGGTTGGTACCACCGTTCTCCAATTCTTCCAGATTGGCAAACGTAGTCATAATTGCCGTTTCGCGGGTGGTTACCGAAGGAGTAAGAATATTTGAACTTAATGCACTGGTGGAGTAAAGTTGTTTTATTCCAATTGCCAGGGCAAAGAGTCCGTCTTTGCTTGATAATACCTGGGCTTCTGTTGCAGCATTGGGGTTAATGTAATCCAATGTGCAGGAAGATACCAGCATATTTGCTCCCAGAGTCAGCACAAGAAATTTATATATTAGATTTTTCATTTTTCTTTTGTTTAGAAGATTAGAAATCAAATTTTACACCCAAGCGCCATGTTCTAGGTATGGGTACTTCGTTAAAATCAAAGCCCCTTACACCATTTTGCTGACCGGCTGCATTCACTTCCGGGTCCCAGCCGGTGTAATTGTCGAACGATAGAATATTGCGACCAATCAGGAATATATTGATATTGTCAATGGCATCGGTCTTTGGATTAAAGTGGTAATTGAGTGACAATTCTCTCAGTTTTACAAAAGAGCCGTCTTCGATATATCTTTCCCAGATGTTGTATGCGGCATTGTTGTAGCCGGGAGGGAGTTCGCCCCGTATCTCCTGGGCATCGCGCCAACCACCGCCAAATCTGGAGCGGCTGTTTACTCGGTCGGTAAAGTTGAACACATCAAAGCCTTGAACAGCATCAAATTGAACTCTTAGACTAAACTTGCCATAGCTAAACTCATTTATCAATGATCCTAGCCAATCCGGATTGGGGTCACCTATTATTTTTCTATCCGTAACCCCATTTTCATCTTGTGCACGGTATGGCAGACCATTGGCGTCCAGGCTTATAGAACCATCGGCCTCACGGGCATAATAGAATCCGTAGAAAGCACCGATCGGCTGGCCATTTTGGGCAACAGATACGCCAAAACTCTTCGGCAATGCGAGGCGTTCGCCCTCAATGCCATTTACCTGGTTTTTGTTGGTGCTGTAAGTAGCGGTTAAATCCCAGCGAAACTTATCGTTACTGATAATATTAGCTTTCAATAACATTTCTATTCCCTTGTTGGTCATTTCGCCAACATTTTGAAACTGGGTTGAGTAGCCGGTAGAAGGGGCCAATATGCGGTTAAGCAGCAGGTCGGTAACCTTTACATTGTAGTAAGTAAACTCTATCCCAACCTTGCCATTAATCAGCCCAAGGTCAACGCCTATTTCTGTTTCAGCCTGTCTTTCCGGCTTCAGGGCATTGTTCCCTAAGCGGGTAGAGGGGATTAAGCCCGTTTGGCCCAGCATAGGGTTGGGGTTGTAATTGGAAAACCGGTCGTAGGCTCCCAAAGCAGTAAGGTTACCGGCCTGGCCGTAGGAGGCGCGGATTTTAAAAGTGTTTAATACCCCTCCCAAGGAATTCTGCCAGAAATTTTCTTCAGACAAAAGGTAAGACATGCTTGCTTTGGGGTATATCTGTGTACGCTCGCTCAGGCCAAATGCCGAAGCCGCATCTACTCTGACAGCACCGGTAAGGAACAACCGGTCAAAAAGGGCCAATGTTTCCTGAATAAACGCCCCTCTGAAAGAACGCTCTGCCACGAAATCAACCCGTGAGGTTATGCTACCTCCATCGGTGGTTTGAATCAAAGGCGAAAGATTATTAGCGGTCATGGCCAGGCGTTTGTAAATATCATACTGTATTTCTCCACCTAGCGTGGTTGTTAATTTGATGTTGTTGGTAATATTTAATTCATAATTCGCTACCAAGCGCTGATTGGTAAGAAAAGCATTACCTACAGCAGTTCTGTACCACCCCGATGAATATAAACCGTTGGTGCCGATAGGAATATAGCCCTTGGCACCCTGTGTATAGGTGTCCATGCCAAAACGGTAGTCGATAGTTAAATTGTCTACCGGGGTGATAACCAGCCCCAGGCTGCCGGTAAAACGGTCGGTGGTTTGATTAAAATCATATTTGTTAATACCTTCCAGTGGGTTCACCACAAAACCTGCCGGGCTGATATAATTGCCTGCAGCATCAGGCTCGGGGTTATAGTCTGTGTTATTGAAGTTATAACCGGTAAGAACACCATAGAATTCACCCAGTCCGCCATTTGGGATTTCATTACTATAATTATGGGTATAGGTAAGCCCCAAAGAGCCAGTAAGCCAATTGTTGAAAAACTGATCTATATTTGAACGAACAGTATATCGACTAAAATCACTGTTCTTGATAATTCCCTGGTTATAAAAGGCAGAACCCGAGAAATAGTATTTTGTAGAGGTAGTGCCACCTCTTACGGATATATTATTGTTTGTTCCGAACCCGGTTCTAAAGATGTAATCCTGCATCTTGTATCTTTCGGTAGGTTCCAGCCCTTGTGATGGATCGTTGGGGTTAATATAACGAAAGGGTTCCAGGTTTTCCTCTATTTCTTTACGTAGTTGATTCATCTGGAAACTAGTGGAAAAAGATATTCGCGGTTTACCAATGACTCCTTTTTTTGTGAAAATCTGCACTACACCATTGCTGGCCCGAGAACCATAAATAGCAGCGGCAGCAGCGCCTTTGATAACTTCAATTTTTTCTATATCATCAGGGTTGATATCCACCAACCGGTTTTGGGCGTAGCCACCAAGGTCAACCAATTCGGGTGAGGAGTTATCAACGAATACGCCATCTACAATATACAAGGGGTCGGAACTTCCAAGAACTGTGCTGTTTCCTCGCAAGATAACCGAAATACCTCCAGCCGGATTACCCGAATTTTGCGCTATCAGTGCCCCTGATATCTTGCCAGAGAGAGCTTGATCCACACCACGGGCGCCCCCGGCATTTAGTTCTTTCGCATCGACAGTGGAAATCGCATTGCCCAGTTGTTTTTTACTGGTGGCAACCGAATTGCCGGTTACTACTATTTCTTCCAGATTAAGTAAGTCGCTTTTTAGTTGAACCTCTAAGTTAACCTCCGGGTTAGTGCCTAGTGTAATGGCTTGTTGGCTGGTCAGATAGCCCAAAGATCTGACCACCAGGGTGTATTCTCCGGGAACCAACTTTGCTGTTACCTTAAAATTACCATCAGCATCCGTAATAGTGCCCAAATTGGTGCCTTCAATTTGTA
>WFNR01000063.1 GCA_015488485.1 Cyclobacteriaceae bacterium
CGCATCTCCGCATTTATTCATTCACAGCAGCCGAATCAGCTACAACCAGTACAGGCGTATCATGTGCCAGATAGATATTGTTGCTGACAATCACCGTGTCGCCTTCCTGCAGGCCTTCCAGCACCTCTACCTGGCGGTTGCTTTTCAGGCCTGTGGTTACGTAGTGCCATTTGGCCAGACCGTGGCTCACCACAAATACCACTTCCTTGCCCGAGCGAATCACCAAGGCCGACTCCGGTATGATGATGTGGTTGTTTTGCAGTACTATTATTTCTACCTGGCCGTTCATGCCGGGCAGCAGGTGGTGGCTATCGGTAATTTTTATTTTTACCGCAATGGTACCGTGCTTGCTTACCCGCGGATTGATCAGCGCCACTTTGCCGGTCAGCGGCCCGTTGCCGGCAAGGGGGGTGAAGCGGGCTGAGAGCCCTGGCCTGAGGTTGCGGGAGGCCGCCTCCAAAACCTCGGTCTCCACCAGCAGTGTAGCCGGGTTAAACAGGCTGCCCAGCTTGTCACCGGCTTTTACCCGGGCACCGGCACTCACGGCAATATCGGTTACGATACCGGCAAAGGGCGCCCGCAGCAGGGTCTTCTCATAAGCCGCTTTGGCCTGGCGGTAGGCTACCCGGGCGGCCTGCAAACCGCTCACATAGGCCAGGTTTTCCTGCAGGGCCGAATCCTGACGGTTGCTCACGCCCAGCAACTGGCTTTCGTATTCGAGCTGCCTTTCTTTCAGTGCTACCCGTGCTTTTTCCAGCGCCAAGGCTTGCTCGGTGTTCTCCAGGCGGGCCAGCAACTGCCCTTCTTGCACGTGGTCGCCTTCCTGTACGGTGAGCGCTACCAGCAAGCCGCCCGCATCAAACAACAGCTCGGCCTGCTGACCGGCCACCACCTTGCCACGTGCCGGTATGCGGTAGTCAAACGGCTTGCGGCTGGCTATCGCCACCTGTACCTCGGTGGCCGGCATTTGCTTGCGCAACTCATCGGGGTTGGCCTCTTCCTTGTCGGTAGCCTCGCTGTTGCAGGCGCTCAGCAGCAAAACGGTAACGGCAACCTGTAGGAGATGTAAGATAGGGCGATAGGGCATAGAATAATGGCAATTAAAGATTGTTGTTGTGTGCAAGATAAGATATTTTCCTGTTGATAACAATTTTGTGATATTAGAAATTATGGTTTTTTCTTATAACGACCGGGCAGCAGCAGGTAGTATGCCAGGGGTATGAAAAACAAGGCGGTAAAGGTGCCCACTAGCAGCCCACCGCTTACCGCCAGTACCAGCCCGTGCTGTAATTGGGCGCCCAGTCCTCCGGCCAGCAATACCGGCAGCAAGGCAAGAACCGTGGTCAGGGTGGTCATCAGAATGGGGCGCAGACGGATTACCCCGGCCTGGTGGATGACTTTGTATAGCTCTGACTGGGTATATGACCGGCCGGCCTGGCGTACATAGCGATTGAGGGTGTCCAGCTTCAGGATGGCATCGTTGATCATAATGCCCAGCATGATAATAATACCGATGGCCGACATGACATTGAGCGAATAGCCCCCTATATAGAGCAACAGCAAGCTGCCGCTGATGCCCAGGGGCAGGGTGAAAACGATAATCAGCGGCTGCACAAACGACTCGAACTGGGCAGCCAGAATAAAATACAGCAGCAGAAACGCCACTGCCAGCACAAAGGCCAGTTGTTGCAGGTTCTGGCGGGTGGTAAACCAAGCGCCTGTGAGGTCGGTAAGCAGCCCTTTGGCGGCCAGGCGTTGGCGTAGCTTGTACAGCAGGCTTACATCCTGGTTCGGCAGGCTGTCGAGCAGCAGCGCCTGATAGGGCCCTTTGTCATCGGCCGTGACGAACTTAAACTGCTCGTTGTACACCGGGTTAACAAAATAGCTAAGCGGGTAGGTGGCGCCATCCGTAGCATGCACGTACAGGGCTGCCAGTTTCTGCAAAACGTCCGGCTGCGGCTGCAGTACCACCGGCTGGCTGCTGCCGAAGCGTTCGATACGGGTGATGATCGAGGGGCCAAATAGGCGTGCCAGGGTTTCGTGCAATTGGCGGCTGTCTATGCCGTAGTAGCTCAGGCGGTCGTAGTTGATGTGCAGGCTGATAGACGGCTCGGTGGCAAAGCCGATACCGCTACGCAGGGGCAGGTGACTAGCGGCCGTAAGCTGCCGTATCCGGCTGGCGGCCAACAGGCTGTCGGAGGTTCTTATCTTTAGCTTAAAGGGCGGCTCGTTAACGGCAAACAGTTGGTCAAAGGCGTTGGGGGCTGGCTCAATGACCACTGTTGCCAACGGGTAGGTGGCTGCCAGATAGCGCTGCAGCGCTGTCCGCAGGCTGTCGTAGGCGCTGGCTGACTGCAGCTTGAGGTAGATGGCACCATGGTCGCGGCCGCTTTGCCGGGCCTCTTCGGGGTTGTCGGCCTGGCCTATTTCACTCTCCGTGTGCACCACGGCTGCCTGGCAGCGCTGTAGCAGGGAGGTTATCCGCTGACGGTTTTCTTCCAGGCTTAGGGGTTCGTTCCAGGTGATCTGAACCACCATCTCGCGGTGCTCCACCGGAGGCAGCAACTGGCGCGGCAAGGTGCGGGTAAACCAGAATATCAGGGCGCTACTGCCTACGATAAGCAGCAGGGTGGCCGCCTTGTGGCGCCAGGCCAGGGCAAACAGCCGGTCGTAGGCGGTCAGCACCAGGGCAAACAGCCGGTTGGGCTTTTCCCCCGGGTTGTGGCGCCTGAACAGCAGATAATAAAGCAAGGGCAGCAGGGCAAACGATACCAGCAGCGACACCCCCAGGATGGCGGCTACGGCCACCGCCTGGTCGTAAAAGAGGGCCCCGGCCATGCCATGCAGATATACCAGCGGCACGAATACCGCCAGGGTGGTCAGCACCGAGCTGATCAGCGGGGCGGTAACCTCGGCCACACCCTGTACGCAGGCTTCGGTCAGCGGCAGACCGTCTTGCACCTTGGCGCTGATGTTGTCGAGCACGATTATGGCATTATCGATAAGCATACCCAGCCCCAGTGCCAGGCCGCTCAGCGAGATGATGTTGATGGAGATACCGCTCAGGTAAAATACCAGGAAGCTGAGCAGCAGCGACAGTGGCAGGCTGACGGCCATAATCAGCGCCAGCCGCACATTGCTCATAAACAGAAACAACACGGCAATGGCGAACAGCCCACCAAAGAGCAGGGCGGTGCGCAGGTTGTCGATGCCGGCCATTAGCAGTTGCGACTGATCGCGCATAAGCGTGATATCCACCTGGGGGAACTCCTGTTGCAGTACAGCCACGGTGCTGCGCAGTTGCTGCATAACGGCCAGCATACGCGCCTGGCTCTGCTTGCGCACAATAATGGCCGGCCCCGGCTGGCGGTTGAACAGGTGCAGGCCGGCCGGCTGTTGCAGGCTTTCTTCTATTTGCACGATATCGGCCAGCCGTAGCGCCCGGCCGTCAGCGGTGCGCAGGGGTAGCTGCAGCAGGCGGGCAGGGGTGTCGTAGTGGGTGGCTAGCTTTACATGGTAGCGGTACTGGCCGTCTTTTACGCTTACTGCCCCCCATTCTATATTACTCTGGCTAACGGTATTCACCAGGTTGGTTAGGCTCACCCTGTAGGCCGCCATCTTGTCCAGGTCGGGCACAATGGCTATCTCGCTGTGGCGTGTGCCGGTTACCTGCACGGTGGCTATGCCCGGCAACTGCTCGATGCGCCTGCGCAGCACCTTTTCGGTGAGCTCCGACAGGGCCAGCGGGTCGCTACCCGGCCGGCTGCTGATCTGCAGACGGGCTACCGGGATATCGGCCGTGCTGAGGCGCACCACGCGCGGGCGCTCCAGGTGGGCGGGCCATTGGCCGGCCAGCCGGTCGATGCGCTCGTTTACCTCTACATATACCAGGTCCATGCGGGTGCCGTGGGCAAAGCGCAGGCTGAGGCTACCGCTGCCGGAGGTGGCGGTGCTCTCCAGGTGCTCGAGGCCGCGCAGGGTGAGCAGGCGCTGGCGGATGGGCTGCAACAGATTTTTATCTACAGCCGGGGCATCGTAGTCGGGTGCTCTTACGCTGATGTGCAGGGCCGGCACATCCAGGGCCGGCAGCAGGCTGACAGGTAGCTGCAGCAAGGCCAGCACACTGAAAACCGCCAGTGCCAGGGTTACCATAAAAACGGCAATAGGTCGTTGCAGCAAATATCGCGTCATAGAAAAACAATATGGCGGATAAAGATAAAGTTATAATTTTAAAATTGAGGCAAATGACAAAGTTTTTAACTGGAATTTTGTTGGCCGGTATTATAATCTTTGCCGTTTGCAGGTTGAAAAACCAGAGTAGTATCAATGAGTATTATCGGTAGTTATCTTCGAGAAGAACAGCGGATATCCCGGTAGTTCAGCAGCAAATAAACGAATGTTGGCAATTGCCAGAAATTTTTTTTGCGAGGTAAATCCCCATACATACGCCTGCGGTGATTTGTTGTTCAGCGTAAAGTTGAGTAGCGCTTGCCCATCGTTAGCCAATATCACATAAAGTCTGGTGCTGCCGTTAGCAGCCTGACCGGCCGAGCCTGTAGTATAACCCAGGATGGTTTTGCCGTTGATATTATCAAGAAATATAAAGGCGCCCAGCTTATGGTCGGCATAAAAATTATCGTGCAGTTGATGCTTTGCGCTGAAAGGCAATGCAGCAGGCAAGATTACGTCCTTTAGATTTAAATCCAGTATTTTATACTCATCCAGGTTGTTGAGGTTGTAAGTTACCAGCTTAGGCAGGCGGGTAAAGAGTATTTCCAATTGGTTGTGCAGGGAGTCAATAGCCAGCAGGGGTTCATAAAAGGTAGGCTGGTACAACCCGCTAAAAAGGCGGGCAGGTATATGAACGGCCCTGATGAGCTTGAGTGAATCGAGATCAAATACCTTGAGAAAACGGGCTTTTCTGAGGCAAAGTTCACTACCCACTTCATATTGCATATCGTCAATGCTGTAAGTGCATACATACAGCTTGTTATGATACGCCTTCATAACCGGTATTAATTTACCACCCAGTATGAGAATTTTTTGGGTCAGGGGCCGGCTGGTAAGTTGACCTGTCCGCAGGTCGTATTTAAGCAGGTGTTTTTTGGTGAGTGTGATAAGGTAATGTTTATAAATAAGGGAATTGATATGATTCTGGTAATAGAAACCGAGGTTATGAGCGGTCGAGTCGATTACCACCCCCTGCCGGTTGTGTATGTACAGCTTGTCCGAAATATGGTCAGGGTAGGGTTGAGAGACAAATAATTTGCTGTGCGCATTATAGCTCAAACAATTGGGGACGACATCTTGCCTGCTGTAGGTAAGAAATACCGTATCGGTAACCACTATATCCGCATGGGGTACTGCCTGCGATTCATGCTTTGTGTGCCCACAGCCTGCCAAAGCCAACAGCAGCAACAGGCCTGCGGGTATTATAGACCGGCATGCGGAAGGTTGATATGTGTTGTGTGTCATTGTCGGATATTACAGGGAAATTTTCCATATCTTAAATTTCCGGAAATGTGAATAAAAATAATTGTTTGAGACCGGATTAGAAAGGTTGTGGTGAATTTTAGGTTAAAACCCTAACAGCAAATGACATCACGCTATTTTAATAGATAGGCATTTAATATTCAGTCTTCATCAGTGTTTCCACAGGGAGATATATATTAATTAGTCGCTCCTTACAAACTACAGATACAGGGGTATAAATTTTTTCGACAATGAATTTGACAAGATTTTCTGCCATAAATAATAAAGCCAAAGAAGCTCTTTCTTCAACTTCTTCATCATTAGCTTCAGATTCCAACCGGTGGCAGCCAAAAATGCATTGATTTGAGGCGAATCTTCATCCCACAGATAGTTCTGTCCCATCCGGTAATGCTTTTTCAGGTGACCAATGATAGGTTCTATGGCAGCTCTGCGTCTGAATTTCTGGCGCTCTCTCAATCAGTGTCTCCGCAGGGACACTGATTTTTCTACGCGGGGCGCTGACGCTGCTACCGGTTAAAAAGCCCAGGATGGTCCAAATTTTTTGGCCTTGCCGGCAATGGCAGCTATCCGGCAGTATTGGTGGTATTGTTTATTTCTGCGAATGCAGCCGGCTCCTCCGGCCAGCCGTAGGTGTTGTAAATCTGCAGCAGGCAGGGCTTGTCGAGCAGGCGTCTGCAGGGTATGGCCAGCTTTTGCAGCCGGCAGTAGAGAGTTCTGCGCGATACGCCCAGCAGAGCAGCCAGCTCTTTGCGGGTCTTGGGTTTTAGCAAATAAGCCCGCCAGGGTGCGGATAGTTGCTTTTCGTTCATTTGCTATTAACTCGAACGGCTGAAAAGTAAGAAGTATTGCAGTAACGTGAGATAAAACTGCAAAAAATTATTGCTACGGCAAGATATAATCGGGGCCTTCAGATAATATAACTTTATCTGAAATATTTTTTATACTTTTCCATAAGGGTCATTGCCTTTATCCTGCGGTCCTGGTCATTCGGGGCCTCTGGTTGAGTGTAGTCCCAAAACTTCTTGCCGCCATTCAGTTCGAATTGTTGTGAAAGTGTTTCGGCAAACCCTAACTCATTTTGCAAACGTTCAAAATCAATGCCGAATAAACTCTTGTTAGTCAAATCTTGATCCGGAAAGACATCGGGGTTTTGCGCCAGCGCTATGATATCAAACAAATCATTGATTCCTATTTCAAATTCGTTGAATTTCTGTAATTCGACCTGAAGAATGGTATTCTCTTCAACACCAGACTTCTCATATCTGGTCCTAATCTGCTGAAGAAAAGGTTGTCCATTGTAATATACATAATCATATTGCATTTCACCAGATACACGTTGGTGAAATACAGGACTCCACAGTAATTTACCTTTTATGTTGGCCCTAATTAAATTTCTTGAATTTGCATACACCAGTAATTGTCCCCGGAGAGACCTGGCTTTGATACCAATACCGGGTTTGGCTTTGAAACTCACGATAAACACCTCTTCTTTGCCAATATAATATACAGAATCCAACTTGTAATGGTACTTTTTGGTAAGCTTCGACAACGGGCCTACTTCTTCAAACAACTGGTATGAATTATGTCCTACGTTTCCCATTAGCATAACATCTGTTCTCTCTTTGCGGTTGTATTTTGAGCTTTCAAGCCACTCATTTCGCCTGAAACTTTTATTAATAAACTCAGGGACATAAGTGTAGAGAGCGGGTTTGGATACTTCTTCTTTATCGCCAAAGTAAATAGTGTATCCGGAACAAATAGTATATTGTGCATACCTGCCGTTTATTTTGCCAAATTGTTCGAAAATAGCCCTGGAGATATGCGCCCGCTTTCTTCTCCTCTCACGGTACTTTTCCGCTACCTCAAGCATAAATTCAGAGATTTTAAATTTGCTCCCTACAAAAGTTAGTTCCTCAAGTATCAATGTTTCAGGCACAAGTAAAACAGTAACGTTTTCTCTTAATTCCGCCTGCAAAAAATATTGGGATTTATAGCCGATATACGATACTTGTACTGAATCATCCGGGCCGATTTGAGCCAATTTAATACTAAAGTTTCCGTGGGTATCGGTCGTAGTGCCTAAAGATTTTTTAATTAATGCTATGGTTGCCTGAGGAAGTGGTTCGCCCGTTTCGGCATCGATTACCTTGCCCGCGAATGTAATGCCCTGGCCGTATAAAACTACAGGTAAAAAGAAGATATATGCAATTGTTAAGAATCTCGGCAAAATCATTTCGGAGCGATTTTTTACAAACATCATTATGGCCACAATATCACTTATAGATTACTCTATTATGTTTACCCCCAATACCAACCTGTGAAATTTCTCCGTAGTATTGGTTCTGACAACCGCATTAATTCTGGTATCGGGCAATTTATCCTGTGTGTCCAAAACCAGCTTGACCCACCCGTCCTGCCCCGGTCTTATTTCTTTCGATGAAACTTCATAAGCAGTACAAGTACAATCAGGATTAATATATTCTATATACAGGGTACCGGCCCCTGTATTTCTAAACCGGAAGACCCCCTCTACTATTTCTCCTTTTCGTACATTTTTTAAAAAAATTTTGGTTCTCTCAAATTCTATCTTTGCTGTCGGCCTCTCTTCACTGATGGGCGCTTTGCTCTCAGTACTTGGCCCGAAACAAGAAACCATGGTTATTATATAACAAAGGCATGTTAAATATATCTTCATAGCCTGAATCTGTAAACTGTAATTTTTTCGTTTGTGTCATCAAATACTGCCATAGAGTAATAGTACGGTGCTATATAGCCCATAATTACAAAATCATTAGGTACATCCACATCACCAACCAATGTATTCCCCGAGTAAATCTGTAACCCGTTGGTTGTGCTATTATTACCCCTACGGTATGAACGCAGTAGTATTTTCTCGCTGGGATTATAAAACACTTCTTCGTAATATCCTTTCTTAGGCCTGTCTTCAAAATACAATGACCTTATTTTCTCCATATCAAACTGATGGAGCACACTATAGCTTGTATTCATGTTTTTGCCGGAATAACCAAATTTTTCAATTAGGTTAAAGTCAGAGTCGTAATGATAAATCATGGAATCAACTTCATGGGAAATATAAAAATCATCATTCTGACCAAGCGTAAAACTAAAAAATGAGTGTTGTCCAATAAATTTTTTTTCCAGGTACACTGGCGACCTTCTGCCCAGTAGTCCTGTGACTTTAGCTTTATCAATATCCAACCTGGCTATTATTCTACCTTGTGTATAATAGTTTTTCGAGACAAAAGCGTTAAACTCAGGATGCTCCGAATAAATTGGCGCAAATACAACATTCGGTTCAAGCGAACTGTTAAGCATCTTAAACTTTTCATATTCAAACCCATACAAGGATATTTCCGTTGGACTTGGCGAATCAATGGAATAAATATCATTATAACTATAGTCCCCTTCCCACTCAATTACTTTTTTTACGATCCTTTTCCATTCCAAATCATAAATGTGAAGATCCAAAGAACTACCAACAAAAAGTTTTCTGCCATCCTTCAAAAAACAGAATGAATCAATATTTTTCAGGTTCAGTTCGGATGGTCCGGGCCCCTGGCCTAATTTTTTATCAATGAGTTTACCGTCTTTATCCAGAACATATACCCAGCAAAACAGCTTGTCTATGATATAGAGTGTATCGTCCGCTATGGCTGAAAGACCAACATATGATGTGTTCATTCCTGTTAGGGTAAGAGTATCTAGTGATAAGTTTTTTATGGTAATATGTTTTTTCCCAACGGATTTGCCCACAAAAAATGAGGAATAAGGCCTTTCCTCTTTATCAATGGTACAACTAACCACTACAAATATTAACCCAAGAAGCCCTGCATGTACTTTGTTTATCATAATAGCTCATTTTATTAAGGTTTGCAAGGGCCTTTTGGCCCTTGCAAACCTATGTTATAATTAGTCTACACTCTTAACAATTGCCGTTGTAATTCTGGCAATTTACATTTGGGGTGCCTATCGCACATCTGTTGCGACTACCAGATGCTTTACATTTGCCCCAAAAGTTACAGTGACATACTATCACATCATCACCTATTGTCTCTTGACCGTTAGACGTAAATGGAGCAGCCAATAAACCTATAGAAAATGTGAACAATAAAACATATAACGGCTTTTTGTACTTATCAATTAAATTTTTCATGCTTGTTTGATTAATAAATTCTTCCTACTCTCTTTTTGGCTTTTCGGAATCCGCCATTCCAACAAACCGGCTTGCTACATTTTAATTTCTATCCAATTTCGTTGTTCAGAACTAAAAATACAAATGAGATTGCCCAAGATTGCCCAAGATTGCCCAAATTTTTTCTTGTTGGCAAATATACTGCCCACTACCAGCAGCTCTGTAGGTACACCTCTTTCAATCAGTGTCTCCGCAGGGACACTGATTATTCTACGTTGGGCGCTGACGCTGCTGCCGGATGATAGGCCCAGGATGGTTCAAATTTTTTGGCCTTGCCGGTAATAGCAACTATCCGGCAGTATTGGTGGTATTCTCTCAATCAGTGTCTCCGCAGGGACACTGATTATTCTACGTTGGGCGCTGACGCTGCTGCCGGATGAAAGGCCCAGGATGGTTCAAATTTTTTAACCTTGCCGGTAATGGCAGCTATCCGGCAGTATTGGTGGTATTGTTTATTTCTGCAAATGCAGCCGGCTCCTCCGGCCAGCCGTAGGTGTTGTAAATCAGCAGCAGACAGTGCTTGTCGAGCAGGCGTCTGCAGGGTATGGCCAGCTTTTGCAGCCGGTTGTAGAGAGTTCTGCGCGATATGCCCAGCAGAGCAGCCAGCTCTTTACGGGTTTTGGGCTTTAGCAAATAAGCCCGCCAGGGTGCGGATAGTTGGTTCTCGATCATATACTATTAACTCGAACGGCTAAAAGTAAACATTATTTCATTAATCTGAAATAAAACGGCAAAATAAATAAAACACGGTTGGTTATGATATTAGGGAGCGCGAATGAACCGGCTTCATAGCTTTGAATAAATAATCAGACAAAACAATTGCTTATATGAGTATAATAAGGGCTATTACTACTCCGGAGACTCCTTGCCAAACGGCTTGTCGCTATACGATACCTGGCCGTCTTTATGAATAAGCAGCCAGGCAGGCGGTTTTTTGCCTTGCATGTGTGGTAATTTTTGCCAACTATATGGCAGATTCAGGTTGGTGAAGAAGCTGGCATTCATGCCTGTAACTATAAAAGCCCAGTCGTTCCGGTCGGGCAGGGTGGCTATCAGCAGGGTAATCATGCCGGGTCTTACAGGCCAATTGGCAGGCTGCTGGTAGGGCATCAGGTCGTGGTAATCATCCCAGATTTGTATAAACACGTCTTTCTTGCCTTTGGCGGCCGCTATTATCTCTTGCAGCTTGAGCAATTGGAGCGTATCTTGTAGCAGCGCCCGCTGTTTTTTGTCAGCTTGTACGGCAAATTGCCGGGCAAGAGGAATATATTCTGATAAGTCTTTGACAAGCTGCTTCGGTAGGGGTTTGTCGCGCCAGTAGACCGGCTGATAAACATGGTTGACGACCGGTAGCGACTTTTTGCCTGACGGATTAAAGTTGGCTTGTCCGAAGTCCATTTCATAATAGGCAGTAAAGCGTACCGACATTTCCGGGCAATGCGACCATCTTTTGTTTTGCCACATCATGTACTCAATTCTGGCTGGTTGGTAATAGGGGCCCTGTTGGCGCATGTCTATGCTAAAGGTGCTGTTAATATGATGATCCACATAGTTGACGGCCGAATCGGCCTTGAAATTGATTTCGAATCTGATAATATCGTAATCATAGCTATCGGTTGCGCTGGGCACCAGGTAGAATTTCAAGTCGTACCAATCGGCATATTTTTGCGGATTTTCCCGTCCGCGGGCCGTAATCAGCCAGGCGGTTCGGTTGTCGGCCAGCAAGGTATCCTGCTTGCTGAATACGTGATTCTTCAGGTCGTATTTATATTTTAGTGCATTGTGCAAGAGAAACCTGAACGGATCGATGAAATCGCCAAAAATACCGTAGGCAGCCAACAAGTCACTTTGCATATTAAGGCTTTGGCGCTCCTGCAGACGGTATATTTGCTCGTTTCTGACCAGCGGGTTTAGTTTACGGCCATAGCCTTTGGTATCGTTTATCAGCAGTTGCGCTTCGTAATATTTGATATACCGGTCGTTTTCCATCAGGTAATGCCTGATATGCGCAGGTGCCTGATAAGGCGGGCAGGTGCGGGCTAGTCTGGCCAGCGCTTTTTTTACCATCTTTTCCGGTGAGGGTGCTTTGGAGTTGTCGGCATATACTACCACCGGCTCCAGTACAACCAATACCGGTTGCAGCCGAATGTCCAGGTAATCCGTTTGTAAGGTATCGAGGTTGACAAGGTAGTTGGCATAACCGATCGAGGAGCATACCAGCAATGGGTGTTCAAGGTCGGCAGGCAGGGGCAGGTCAAAATAACCGGCCGAGTCGCTTACGGTGCCTATGGCCTGGTGGTACAGGCGAATGGTGGCAAAGGCCAGTGGCAGCCGGGACTGGCGGTCAACTACCCGCCCCTGGAGATGAATACTTTGGCTATACAGCGGCTGCGCCATATGTGCCAAGAGCAAAAGACTAAGAAAACTAACGATTTTTGTCATAGCTGCAGGTTTGTAAATATAACGGCCGGGATGTGCTATTATTTTTCATGATACATCATTTTGTAATAGGCCTCGGAAATATCCGGGAAGCTTGCATTGCCAACATGCACTTTGTTAATTATATAAGAGGTATCTGTTTTAAAAAATGTTACACTATGGATTAAATCCTTAGGCTCAGATTCAAAAAAAGAGTATTTATCGGCCATATAGTAGGACTCCAGTTTTACATTGTGCGTTTTCATAAATAGCTTAAACTCCCTGAAAGAATTGAAAGTTGCTATTAGTATTATATTGTCGCGCTGAGAATACTTTTGTAAAAATCTAATTTCTTGTAATTGACAATCTTCGCAACTACTACTTACAAATTTCAAAATCCAAAGTTGTTTTTTCTTGTAAAGGATACTGTCTAACAATATTTCATTATTATCAATTGATTGTAATTTTATATTTCTGTTTATCTTAAGTCCTTCCAAAGCCCATTGTTTTTGCATAATATTTTCAATGGCTCTATTTTGCGAATAAACTTCTAGTCTACAGAATTGTAGTGCTTCTTGCGTTTCTGCTAATACACTGGAAGTATTGAAAAACTTAAAACTTTGTATACAAAAAAGAATGGTGAGGATAAAAAGTAACAGGATAGGTAAAAAAAACCAAAATAAAGATTTTTTTACTTTCACCACTGAATTAAAAATTTAAGTTTTCTTTTAGTTTAAAAAAAAGCAATACCGGATTGTTAAAGTGTTTCTGTACTCCAGCTACATCTCTAAGTTTATTGGTGAAAGGATCTGATTTTTTGCTTTTGATAAATTCATTAATCTTTTCCGGTGGTAACACACTGATAAACCACTCACCTTTGGTAGCAATGGGGTAGGTAAAAAGGGTCTCTTGCGAGTTGTTTTGTGTGCGGTTTATTGCATAGCCTTTTCCGGTTCTTTTGTCGATAATGCAAATCCATCGATTTGTGCTGTTTGTTGCTTCACCGGGATAATCAGGATTAACCATATAGGACTTAAAAACGAAATAATCTTTATTTTCAAGTATGTTATGGATAATTGACATAATGCCTCCATTTTTAAAAAGTCTCTCGGCTTCATCAGGTTCTTTGGCTATTTGTTTCATACTTATAGGCCAATTATAAGTACCGAAATCAAACAAATAACGCAAATGGAGGTTCCCAGCTTTATCAAAAGTGTAGATGCGATTGTAAAGGGGCCTGGAGAATGAGTAAGTATTATGGTAAGTACAAAGATAACCGCTGTAAGGCACATCATCATGTCCTTCCTCATAAGGAAAATAGCTGGTAATTTCATGCTCAAAGTCCTGATCAACTATCTTCAGTACATTGGTGTTTTTTACATTACCAAATGTCAAATCTGTGGGGCTATAGACAAGATATTGTTTGTTCCCATATGGAATACCCTCATATATCCAGTAATTCAATTTTTTTTCAAATTCAAATTTCCCGTTATGAAGAAAGCTCAGTAGGCTGAAGTTGGAACCGTCAATCAGATAGATATGTTTTTTGCTAATGATCATTTCGGTAAGTGATTGTAATTCTCCCGGGCCACTGCCAGTCTGACCAATGCTATATTTGAGTTGACCTAACTTATCAAAACAATAAACCTTGTTGGTGATATAACTATCCATTATGAAGAAAGAATCGGCAGCGTATACAACCTTAGTAACGGATCCGATCAGATAAGTAGAATCTGATTTTAATGGTAGCAATTCAAAATGTTCATCAACCAGGTTTGATAGATTTACAGATTGGAAAAATTTAAATTTCACGTTTTCTACCGTTCTGTTATTTGTACTACTGTTGTGTTGGCAAGCAATCATTGACAGTAGTATGCTTAAAATATGTGCTACTTTTTGGTATTTCATAAATAAAAAAGAGTGGTTCTACCCATTTAGGGTAGAACCGGTTTACAGTAACAATAGATTACAATTTGGGTTCCTTTTTGCAATTACTGCCCCTGCAATATTGACTTCTTGCCGGCCTGCAACCCTCTTTAAACCAACAATCTCTTCTGTAAATTCCTTTTGCTTCTGACCTCTGAACAAGACCATTACCTTGAAATTGAGTTGTTGTGAAACTAAGGCTTGCCGCCAACATGCAAATCGAAAAGATTGTCATGAGTATTCCTATTTTTTGATCATTTTACTATCTTTTAAGGTTAGACATTATTTAACACCATCAACTTCGCACTTCTTTTTCATTTAAAAAAATCGCCTTGCCCAAGATTGCCCAAGATTGCCCAAGATTGCCCAAGATTGCCCAAGATTGCCCAAGATTGCCCAAGATTGCCCAAGATTGCCCAAATTTTTCCTTGTTGGAAAATATATCTACTCAATAATTAAACACCGCCTGCCCACTATCAGCAGCTCTGTAGGCACACCTTTCTCAATCAGTGTCACCGCAGGGACACTGATTTTTCTACGCTGAGTGCTAATGCTGCTACCGGATGAAAGGACCAGGATGGCTCAAATTTTTTCTTTGTTGGCAACTTACCTTCTCAATAATTAAACACCACCTCCGGGTGCCGCGCATACCAGTCGGCCAGTTGGCTGATTACCTCCCGCCCGGCCTCGTCATAGGGGTTTTCCTGCACAAAGAGCAGCTTGAGCCTGCTCAGCCGGGTGATGTCGGCAGGCAGAGTGTGCAGCTCGTTAAAAGAGATATCCAGGTCCTCGAGGTTGGTAAGCTGCAATATCTGCTGCGGAAATGCCGTCAGCCGGTTGTGGTTGAGGTGCAGCACCTGCAACTGTTGCAATTGCCCCACCGAGGCCGGCAGCTCTACCAGCTTGTTGTGGTGCAGATAGAGCTTCTCCAGCTTGTGCAGCGCCCCGATATTATCGGGCAGGTCGTAGAGCCGGTTGTTCGACAGGTACAGGATACGCAGGCTGTGCAGGCCGGCAATGGCGCTGTCAATGACTGCCAGCTCATTAAAATACAAGTCGGCTTCTTGCAGCTCGGCCAGGCGGTAAAACGAAGGCGGCAGCGCAGCTATCCGGTTTTCATAGACCGCCAACGAATGCAAATGGGGCAGCAATTGCAGGCTGTCGGGCAGGCGCCTCAGGCTGTTGTAGTTCATCTGTAGCTCTTCCAGGGCAGGCAGTTGCCAGACAAAGGCCGGCACGGTAGTCAGGTGGCAGCGGGTAAGATGCAGCACCTGCAACTGCCGCAGTGGTTTGGCCAGGGTGGCTGCCGGTTGCAGCGGGTTCTCCGATAAGTCCACCTTGCGCAGTTGTGGCAAGCGCGCCACCTGTGCCGGCAGGGTGCCAAAGCTATTGCCGGCCAGCGATAACTCTTGCAGCGCTTTGAGTTTACGCAGACCGCGTGGCAGGCGGCTCAGGCCGTTGTCGTCCAGCGTGAGCTTTTTCAAGGTCTTGCTGCGCCTGAACTTAAAGCGGTGCTCGCCCAGGTGGTTGTCGCTGAGGTTGAGGCTCTCCAGGTGGCGCCAGGCCCTGCGGGGCAACTTGCGCAGGTTGTTGCCGGCCACATTGAGATTTCGCAGGTTGGTAAACTCCTTTACATGTTTGGGCAGCTTGTCCAGGCTCAGATGGCTCAGGTTCAGGCTGGCGGTAGTGCGCGGCAGGGTATAGGAGGCCTCCAGGCGGGCGGCCGCGCGGGCCTGCTGCCTGCGCGCAAGCTCAGCCCGGTGCAGCTTTCTCCTGGCGCGTATTATCGAATCGTATTGCGGGTCGGTATGATAAACGGTGTCGCCATTTACCACAAAATAAGGCTGTGCCGGCAGGGTATGGCCGGCTGCCAGAAAGGCCAGCAGCAACAGAATTCGCAAGTACATAAGACCGCTATTTAAACAACCCGGTAAAATAGTGAAATTCTTAAGTTTTTGCCGTATAAAAATTGTATTTTTGCCCGAATATAAATCGTGCTGCCAAAGCACATTTTTGAGAGGAACCAACAAGTATGAGCGACAGCAAAAATCAGTCTAAAAACGAGTATTCGGCCGAAAATATCCAGGTACTGGAAGGCCTGGAGGCCGTGCGTAAGCGCCCGGCCATGTACATCGGGGATGTTAGCATCAAGGGCCTGCATCATCTTATCTGGGAAGTGGTGGACAACTCCATCGATGAGGCCATGGCTGGCCACTGCGATGAGATATTCGTAACCATTCATAAAGACAATGCCGTCACGGTGCGCGATAACGGCCGGGGTATTCCCACCGGCATGCACCCCAAAGAAAAACGCTCGGCCCTGGAAGTGGTGATGACCGTGCTTCATGCCGGTGGTAAGTTCGATAAAGATACCTACAAAGTGTCGGGCGGCTTGCATGGCGTAGGGGTGTCGTGTGTGAATGCCCTGAGTGATTATATGAAAGTGACCGTACACCGCGAGGGCAAGGAGTTCCAGCAAGAGTATAAGCGCGGGGTGCCGCAATATCCGGTAAAGGAGACCGGCACTGCCAGCGATACCGGTACTACGGTTTACTTTAAACCAGACAGCAGTATTTTTACTGTTACCGAATATGTGTACGAAACGGTGGCTTCCCGCCTGCGCGAGCTGGCTTTCCTCAATGCCGGCATCAAACTGCACCTGGAAGACGAGCGCGAACAGGATGAAAACGGCCGCAACCTGCAGGAAACGTTTTATTCCGAAGGCGGGCTGGCCGAGTTTGTCGAATACCTCGATTCCACCCGCGAAAAGCTCATTCCCGAACCCATTTATATGGATGGCGAGAAAAGCGGCATCCCGGTACAGGTGGCCATGAGCTACAATACCACCTACTCGGAAAATGTGGTAAGCTATGTCAACAATATCAACACCATCGAAGGCGGCACACATGTGTCCGGTTTTCGCAGGGCGCTCACCCGCACGCTCAAGTCGTATGCCGAGAAGTCGGGCCTGCTCGATAAGGTGAAAATCGATATCAGCGGTGATGACTTCCGCGAAGGGCTCACAGCCGTGATCTCGGTGAAAGTGGCCGAGCCGCAGTTTGAAGGGCAGACCAAGACCAAGCTGGGCAACTCCGAGGCAATGGGGGCCGTGGACCAGTGTGTGAGTGAGATGCTCAACGACTACCTGGAAGAGCACCCCAAAGAAGCCAAGGTAATTGTGCAGAAGGTGATTCTGGCTGCTCAGGCACGTCATGCC
The DNA here is from genome assembly GCA_015488485.1 of Cyclobacteriaceae bacterium. Taxonomy (GTDB): domain Bacteria; phylum Bacteroidota; class Bacteroidia; order Cytophagales; family Cyclobacteriaceae; genus S012-113. The sequence goes on from WFNR01000063.1 coordinate 17,268, forward strand.
GCCCGTAAGGCACGCGAGATGGTGCAGCGCAAAAATGTGCTCACCGGCACCGGCCTGCCCGGCAAGCTGGCCGACTGCTCCAACAACGACCCGGCCGTGAGTGAGCTCTATCTGGTAGAGGGCGATTCGGCCGGTGGCTCGGCCAAGCAGGGGCGCGATCGTAATTTCCAGGCCATATTGCCGCTGCGCGGTAAGATACTCAATGTAGAAAAAGCCCAGGAACATAAGATTTACGAAAATGATGAGATTAAGAATATTATTACCGCCCTGGGTGTGAGCTTCGGTACTGAGGAAAGCGAAAAGGCCCTTAATATGGATAAGCTGCGCTACCACAAAATCGTTATCATGACCGATGCCGATGTGGACGGCAGTCATATCCGGACGCTTATCCTTACCTTTTTCTTCCGCTATATGCGCGAGCTTATTGAAAGCGGCTATGTATATATTGCCCAGCCGCCCCTTTATCTGCTCAAGAAGGGCAAGCAGGAGCGCTACTGCTGGACCGATGCCGACCGCGACCGCCTGATCAAAGAGCTGGGTGGCGACAAGGAAGACTCAGTAAGTGTGCAACGCTACAAAGGTCTGGGTGAGATGAACCCCGAGCAACTCTGGACAACCACCATGGACCCGCAGCACCGCAGCCTTAAGCAGGTAACCATCGAGTCGGCAGCCGAAGCCGACCACCTGTTCTCCATGCTGATGGGCGATGAGGTGGCACCGCGCAGGGAGTTTATCGAGCGCAATGCCCGCTACGCCAATATCGACACCTGATGATGCAACCTTTGTAGTCCGGTAAGGGTCTTTTATTAAATCAAACTGTAATATCATGAAGAACTTTATCGGACTCTTGCTGTTGTTGATAAGTACCTTTGCCTCAGGCCAGGAATTTAAAAAGAAAATTCCGTCTTATCGCTATTTGTATGTATCGCGTGGCGTGGAGGCCCACCTGGTATATTCCGATGCCGATGAGGTAACCATTCGTACCAAAGGCCTGCAGCCGGAAGATATTATTGTAGAGGGTGGTCATGATGAGCTGCGCATCAAAGTAGCCACCAAAGGCCTGTGGCAGGAGATGCAGGACAACTATTGGTGGGTGAAGGTGGAGATACCCTATCAGCAGCTCGAGGGCATTGAGGTTAAAACTGGTGCCAAAGTTTGGTCCGACAAGCCTCTGCGGGTCGGGCGCCTGGATATGCAGGTGAGCATGGGCGCCAAAGCCGATCTCACGTTAGAGGCTGATGACCTGTCGCTGGAGGCCTCCATGGGCAGCATTGTAGAGTTGGCCGGCAGCGCTGACTACCTGAATGTCGAGACCTCGATGGGGGCTGAAGCTGACCTGCGTAAGCTTAAGGCCGGTAAAGTACGCGCCAAGGCCAACATGGGTAGTCAACTGCAGGTCACGGCCATGGAGGAGTTTGACGGCCAGGCTTCTATGGGCAGTGAAATCCATTTGTTTGGCAACCCCGAGCGCTTTTACCGCAGCACCTCAATGGGCGGTGAAATTATCAGGCACTAACCGCGTGGTTAACTTTTAAAGTATGCGTACTCAGCAATAGGTTGTACCACAGAGTGCCACAAAGTAGCGCAGCGTTACACAGAGCGTTTCGTATTCTTTGTGCCCCTCTGTGATTCTTTGTGCCCCTCTGTGCTATAGCTTTCGGTGCCGGGTTGTACCACAGAGTTCCACAGAGGAGCACAGAGTTTCACAGAGTGTTTCGTATTCTTTGTGTCCCTTTGCGGTTATGATTAAAGATGGCAGATATTAGATTTTCTCCGACATCCGTCATCAGAC
>WFNR01000064.1 GCA_015488485.1 Cyclobacteriaceae bacterium
CGCCATGTTTGACCAGGCTAACATCAATGATGGCATTTTTTAAATTGAAACCATTCATGCGTTGTGCCTGCAAACCGGCAGCATAAAACAAGAGAAGAATAATGGTCGTCCTGGCTATCGTATTCATGGCCACAAGAGGTTATTTCTTGTTGGTGAAACAAGATTACTCCCTCACAGGTTCCATTTGCATTTTGCAAATATTCCTTTTCAGATAATTGATATTTTATTTAGAAGCATTCTAAATTTTAGTATTTTTTTAATTCAATACTTGAACAATTGTAAAATTATTAACAAATTGAAAGCAGAATCAAAAAATGTAATCATTTGAAACAGTCTGTATTTAAGCGGGAAATAAGCCCTGAGAAGTTGGCCAAGATATCTGAGATTTTCCAGGGGCTGGCTTATCCCGTGCGGCTGCAGATTCTTGAATTGCTTGAAGATGGCAGAGATTATGCCGTGAATGAGATACTACAGCATGTAAATATTGAACCTTCGTTGTTGTCGCACCATCTCAATAAGATGAAGAACATCGGCATCATCGAGTCGAACCGTGAGGGCCGCTTCATTTACTACCGCCTGGCGATTAAAGAAATTACCAAAATATTCGATTGTATTTATTCGTGTGAATTGAAATTATAAATTATACAACCAAAATAAACCAACTATGAGTGACGTAAAAATTGTAAAAACGCTCGACAACAGCGGCCTATCGTGCCCCATGCCTGTTGTAAAAACCAAGAAAGCCATCAAAGAACTGGAAGTTGGCGATGTGCTTGAAATGATCTCTACCGATCCGGGCTCTATTCCGGATATGGAAGCCTGGGCCCGTCAAACCGGCCATGAACTGCTCGAAGCCCACGATGAGGGCGACAAGTATCGATTCCTGATTAAAAAGACACACTAAACCCCAATACTATGGAAAATGGTAAGAAAAAACTGGCCATTATCGCCAGCAAAGGTACGCTCGATTGGGCTTACCCACCTTTTATTTTGGCTACTGCAGCCGCTTCTATGGACTGGGACGTGGGGATTTTCTTCACTTTCTACGGTCTACCTCTGTTGAAGAAGGATTTTCATGCCAAGGTATCGCCCGGTAGCAACCCGGCCATGCCTATGAAAATGCCTTTCGGTGGTGAAGGCTTCCGCAACATCAACTGGCCGATGCCCAACCTGATCATGAATAACGTACCGGGTTTTGAAAACCTGGCTACTACGTTGATGAAAAAAACCTTTAAAGATAAAGGAGTAGCCTCTATTGAGGAGCTGCGCGAAATGTCTGTGGATATGGATGTGCGCCTTATCGGTTGCCAGATGACCATGGATGTATTTGGCTTCAAAAAGGATGATTTCATTGAAGAGGCCGAGATTGGCGGTGCTGCTACCTTCCTGGAGTTTGCAGCCGATGCCAATGTAAGTTTGTTTATTTAAGGCATGAGCAGTGAGCCCGCATGAAGATACGATGCATCGAGGCCGGTACGGTAAGCGGCATCCGCTCGCAGGCTATCTATCACGGGCTCGCCTATGCCAGAACACCGGCTACGCCTGATACGGTAGTGCTGGTAACCCCCGGCAGTCCTTATATGTGCATAGGGTACTTTCAGGATGCCGGACAGGAAATTGACCTGGCCTGGTGCCGGGACCACCAACTCCCTGTTATACGCAGGGAAACCGGTGGCGGGGCTGTTTACATAGATGATGGACAGCTTTTTGTACAATGGATTTTTGATCCGCGTTCACTCCCCGTACGAGTGGACCAACGGTTTCAGCTCTTTATAGAGCCTTTGGTTGAAACCTACAAGTTCTTTGGCATTGAGGCATACTATCATCCCATCAACGATGTGCACGTAGCCGGGCGCAAGATTGTCGGTACAGGAGCAGGCACCATTGGGGAAGCCCAGGTGGTAACCGGCAACTTCCTGTTCGATTTCGATTTCGACACCATGTTACAGGCGGTCAACCTGCCTTCGCAGGCGTTTCGTCAGGCTGTGCAAGACAACCTGAACAAATACCTGACCACCATGACCAGGGAGCTGGAGCGCCTGCCGGCTCGCGAAGAGATAGCGGCTGTATACCGGCAAAAATGTGCCGCCACCCTGGGGGTAGAACTGCAGAGCGGGGATTTTACCGATGCCGAGTGGCAGGCTATTGAAGAGCAGGAGGCTCGTCTTAGCAAGGAAGAGTGGCTAATAAAAGTGCAAAAACAGCGACCCGACCATAAGTTGTTCAAGATACACCTGGGGGTGTGGATCGGTCAGGTAAGCAAGCCGTATGACGGAGGGCAAATAGGGGCGCTGGTAACGCTAAATGAGGGGTTGATTACCGGCCTGGAGCTTAGCTGGGAAGGGCTTGAAAGACCATATACGCTGGCAGAGATCACCACCTTGATGATAGGCCATCTGGCAGAAAAAGAAGAGCTGATTGACCTGCTGATGCCGGTAACCGGGGCTGACGATAGCCTGGCCTGGGCAGCCTGTATCAACCAAGTGTATGAGTTGCAAAAATTACAAACAGGAAATGTCACACGATTGGCAAGGCGTAATTGATGCGAAGGACGTAGCCCGGCTGTACAATGAGAAAATGGGCCACTGGCTACTGCTGGAGGTACTTGAAAAAGATGCCAACGGCAAAGCCAAAAAGTTTAAGCTGGTGGCCTGGGATAAGGACAAGGATAAGCTATACGAGCTCATGGACGATGACGATTGGGATTGGGACAAGCAATACATATTCGTATTTGCCGACCCCAACAGCCTGTGCGAGTTGTAAGGATAGTATGCACGATACACAGAGAACGGAAGAGTATGAATTGAATTTTTAACTGTAAATAAAACGCGAACTTAATTATGGAAGATTTTGAAGGTAAAAAAATCCTGGTAATCCAAACCCACGGAGTAGAAACACCCACACGCACCTACTCACCTTTATTTTATGCCATGGCGGCTGCCGCTATGGAGATTGAAACCATGGTGTGGTTTACCATGAACGGCACCAACCAACTGAAAAAAGGGGAGGCCGAAAAAGTACAGCTTGACCCTACCAGCAACGTAACCTTGAAAACCATGCTGGAAATGGCAATGGACAGCGATGTGCAACTGCGCGTATGCCAGCAAAGCCTCGAGCTATGGGATATGACCCAGGATGACCTGATTGACGGGGTGGAAATTATGGGGGCTACCAGCATCATTGAGCTGTCGCTCACCTACGACCATGTAATGTATTTTTAATGAACATATTATTTAACCTAAACCGATAAAACCATGGCTCACGAAGAAGTAAAAGGTTGTATCATACTCAAAGACCTCTATTATGCCGTACAGGACAACACCTGGGTAAAAGTAGAAGGCGATGATGTGGTTACCGTAGGTATGACCGATATCGCCCAAAGCCTGGCCGGCCCGATTCTGCATGCCAAGACCAAAGCACCCGGTACGGCCCGCAAAAAAGGACGTCCCATTGCCACCGTAGAAAGCGGCAAATGGGTAGGGCCGGTAAAATCACCGGTAACCGGAGAAATTATTGAAGTAAATGAAGCGCTGGCCGGTGATGCCCAACTGATCAACCGCAGCCCCTACAAGGACGGCTGGGTGGTGAAGATGAAAGCCAGCAATCTGGAGGCCGAACTGGCTGAAATGACCACCGGTGACGCGGCTGTAGAGGCCTACAGGCAGAAAATTGAGCAGGATGGTATAGAATGTACCCACCTGGAGGGTTCTGATACTTATTAATGCATAAATATCAGATTATCAGAGAAATAATGATTTGTAACTTAATAAACCATTTAATATTATGATGGCATTAGACTTAAGCCAGAACAAGCATGCCGATGTCAGCTATGAGGAGAAGGAGCGCCTCTTTGAAGAGGTAAAGGCCGATGAGCGCTGGCACCATGTGTTGTATGGCTGTTATGAGTGCGGTATCTGTGTGGCCTCTTGTCCGTCAGCCCGTTTTTACGACTTCAGCCCGCGTGTCATTGCCCAGGCTGTAGCACGTGAAGACGTGGATTTGATCTACACGCTGATGAACGACAGCATCTGGGATTGCTCGCAGTGTTTTAGCTGCGACCGCTGTCCACGGCAAAACTCTCCCGGCCAGATCATCACCATTATGCGTGAGGTAGCCGTGCGCAACGGCCTGCAAACTGCCAAGGATGCCCTGGAAGGTTACGGCCGTATCATCTACAAGATCATGTCCACCGGCTCGCAGGTATCGCCCGATATGTTGCAGCCCAACGCCTTCCCCGATTGGGGTACGCACGTACATGAAATAGCCGAAAACCTGGAAGAATGGCGCAGGGCATTGCCACCGGAGACCCTGCATACCACCGAAACCGGCTGGAAAGTGGACCAAAAGACCATTATCGAACTCTACCTGATTTGGCACATGACCGGTGTTATGGAGCTCATTGAGGGTGTTGATGAAGGTCTTTTTATGATTTTGGTGGACGTAATGGAAGAGCGGCTCGAAGAAGCCGGCTACGATGACGTAACCTTTGATTAAGAACTAAAACCCTATAGCTATGATACATTTACCAGTAGTAAAGGCAGCCGATCGTAAGTTTGAAGCTGATCCTGACAAAGCCCCCAAGGAAGACCTGCGGGAAGAGTTGTTTCAATTGGAGAAAGAGGGGGAACTGGAAGTAATCCGTGTTCCTGACAACTACATTGAGCTGAAAACCAAATACGGCCGTATCAAGAAGATACCGGTAGAAAAGACCTGGCACCATAAGAGCTGTGGTCAATGTGGTCATATTCCTGGCTACTCTACCTCCATTTTCTGGCTCAACCGCCAGTTTGGGCTCGATTATTACGACCCTACCGACCAGACCTCCTGTACGGCCTGGAACTACTATGCTTCGGCCACCTCCAATCCGGAGGCGCAGGCAGCCGTGGCTATACGCAACTTTGCCGCTGCCCATGAGGTAGGCTATTATCCGCTCATCCACTGCGGCACCAGCTTCGGCCATTATAAAGAAGTGCGCCACGCTCTGGTACACCAGCATGAGTTGCGCAGAAAGGTAAGGAAAATCATGGAGCGCTTGGGTAAAAAGCTGGTAGTGCCCGAGGAAATTGTGCACTATAGCGAGTGGGTGCTGGCCATGAAAGATCGCATTGCCGAGCGCCAGGTAATTGATATGAGTCATATCACCGCTACCGTGCACCCGGCCTGCCATTATCACAAGCTGATAGAAGAGGATGCTATTTATGATAGTGAGATATATGGTGCCCAGCGTACGGCTATCGTAACCGGCACCCTGAAAGCCTTGGGTATCAATGTGGGCGACTATTCTACCTGGTTCGATTGCTGTGGCTTCGGCTTCAGGCATATTCTGGTGTCGCGCGATTTCTCCCGCTCTTTCTCAGTACAACGCAAGATTGAGGTGATGAAAGAAGAGGTGGATCCTGATATTGTGGTAACCCACGACACCGGCTGTGTAACCACTCTCGACCAGAGCCAGTTTGCCGGTCGCGCACACAACAAGAAAGTGGGTATTCCGGTTATGTCCGACTCGCAGATTGCCGCCCTGGCCATGGGCGCCCATCCTTACAAGGTGCTGCAACTGCACTGGCACAACACCGACAACAAGCCTTTCCTGACCAAGCTGGGGCTTGATGTGGATAAGCTGTGGTCGGAGTTTCAGGCTGAAGTGGACCTGATCAAGGCCGGTAAGAAAGAGTATATGACCTGGGAAGATGCAGATAAATAATTTTTTTAACCAATAAAGAAAGTACTGATTATGGCTAATGAAAACATACTTGTAATTGGTGGCGGCCCTACCGGCCTCGAAGCTGCCAAAGGAATTGCCGACCTCGGTTATAAGGCGATTCTGGTAGAAAAACGCGACAGGCTGGGCGGTACCCCCGATGCTGCCGGCTATGCCGCTCTGACGCCCGATATGCGTGATGCCGGAGAGGCCATGGACGAAATGCGGGCAGCCGTAGAAAACAACCCCAATGTGGAGGTGATGCTCAATACCGAAGTGACTGCCTCGGAAGGTGAGGTGGGTAATTTTACGGTAACCGCCACCCAGGATGGCAAAGAGGTGAAGATAGAATGCGGTGCGGTGATTGTAGCCACCGGCTTCACACACTTCGATCCGGGGCGTGAAACGCAGAAGTACGGCTACTATGAGCACGATGATGTGATCACTTTGGTAGATGCCGAAAAGCTGTTAAAATCGGGCAATTTTGTGCGCCCTTCCAATGGTGAGAAGCCCAAGCGGGTAGCCTTTATCCAGTGTGTGGGCTCACGCGACCGCCAGATAGGCAATGAGTACTGCTCCAAGGTATGCTGTGGTATATCCAGCAAGCAGGCCATCGAGGTGCGTGAGTTGTTGCCCGACTGCAAAGTATTTATCTTCTACATCGACATGCGTATGTATGGCTACTGGGAGAACGAAATCTACTGGCCGGCCCAGGAGAAGCACAAGGTGAACTATATCAAAGGGATGGCCACCGAGATCATTCGTAAGGGCGACCACCTGATAGTAAAAGGAGAGGATACCACCATGCGCAGACCTATGGAGGTGCCCATGGATATGGTGATTCTGGCCGTAGGCATGGAGCCCAGCGAAGGCACCAAGCAGGTGGCTGATATTTTCGGACTCAAAAAGAACCAATACAACTTCATCGAGACCATTGGCGGAGCCCTGAATACGGTTTCTACCAATGTAGAAGGAGTATTTGCGGCCGGTGCCTGTACCGGGCCTTCCGACCTGGAAGACTGCGTATCGGCTGCCGGTGCTGCCGTAATGAAGTCGATTGCTACCATAAGAAGAGTGGCCGTACCAGCCTAAACAACCAGCTATGAGCCAGCTTATCGACATGGAAGCCGCCAGGGAGTTTATGCGTGAAACCCTGGTAAAAGTGGAGAGGCAGAACCTCGTGGACATTGCCCGCTCTCTGGAGGAGAAGAGCGCCTTGTTCCGTGACTATCTGGCTGCCGATAAGTTGCCCGGCTTGTCCAAAGAGGAGTTTACCAGGGTGCTGGATCGCATCTTTGCCATACGCAGAAAACTGCCCGAGCTGTACGAGCATATAAGCTTCGAACAGCTACGCGAGGCAGTATACGAACTGCTCTATGGCAAACAGGAGCCACACCTGCGCTTCCAGGCTTTTTGTGAGCGCCTGGGCGAGCTGCCCGAGCCGCTGAAGTATGATGTGGCCGGGGAGTTCCTGCACTTCACTTTTCCGGAGAAATACTGGCTCTGGAGCCGCTGGATGTGGGACCCGAAAAACAAGACCGGAGCCCTGCCGTTGGTCACTACCGAAGACTTCGACCTGGCCGGCAACCACCTGGGCGAGGTGTACCTGAAAGTAGGCAAGGCGGTGGCCTTTGTGCATTCGGTGGCCGAACCGGCTGAATTTCAGTTCATTCATCGCTCGCTCTTTGGCACCGATGTATATCTGAGTTGTGTGTACATTATCTATTCGTACACCATTTTGCAGATGAAAATGACCAAGGAGTTTAACGAGGTGATGCCGGGTATCACGGAGTTTTCGCGCAGGTTGCTGGGGGTATATGGCTTACAGGAAGCAACGGCTTGATATTTTTAATGAAATTATGAAACTAATCTGAACCGATAGATTATGCCAATTGATAAGAAACAAATCATCGAAAAAGAAAGTGCCGTAGTAGATGGCATAGAGCTCACTGCCGACTGGAACCGGATGTTTGAGCAGCGGGTGATGCATTACGAAGACAGCGATGCCCTCGATAAGGTACGGGATACTCCCGGTGCCGAGTCGATAGGCTATTGCTATCAGTGCGGCCAGTGTGTGCCGGTATGTCCGGTAGATGCCGTGGGCGAATACGGCCCTTTCAGGGTGTACAAGGACTTGCTGATAGGTAAAGACCTGTTCAAGTCGCCCGAGTTGTGGAAGTGTACTACCTGTATGCAGTGTCTGCGGGTGTGCCCCAAGCAGGTGGATATGATCCAGATTATGCCGGCCGTACGCGAAGAGGCGGTGATGGAAGGCGATGTACCCGAAGAGCTGCAGGAGGCTTTTGAGAATACCTTTGAATACGGCAACCCGCTGGGTGAGTCGCAGCGCAAGCGGGCCGACTGGATACAGGAGACCGGCTCGAATGTGCCGATTATGAAAGAGAAAAAAGAAGCCGATATCCTGTGGTTTGTGGAGTGCTATCCGTCATACCATGCGCGTGGCAAGGATGCCAGCGCGGCCCTGGCCAAGATTCTCAATGCCCTGGGTACCGACTTCGGTGTGCTGGGCACCGAAGAGAAGTGCTCCTGCGACTCGCAGCGCCTGGCCGGTGAGGTAGGGCTGTTCGAAGAGTTTGCCGAAGAGAACATCGCTACGCTTAAGAAGTATAAATTCAATCAGATACTGGTTACCGACCCGCATGCCTTGAATGCCATGCGCAAAAAATACCCTGAGTATGGTGGTAACTTCGATGTGATTCACTACACCACTTACCTGGCGCCCTTGCTGGATAAACTGGATCTGAAGAACACCCTGAACTACAAGGTTACCTTCCACGATCCGTGCTATCTGGGCAGGCACAATGGCGAGTACGAGGCACCGCGTCAGATACTCAACGCCTTGCCGGGGGTTGAGCTGATTGAAATGGGCCGCTGCCGTGAGCAAAGCTACTGCTGCGGTGGTGGCGGTGGTGGCATGTGGCTCGATGGCTTCATGGCCGACCACGTAAGCGAGCGCCTGTCGGAAAACCGCATCAGGGAAGCTGTGGAAACCGGTGCAGACCTGCTGGTGGTTTGCTGTCCGTACGAGGTGTCGCGCTTCGAGGATGCCGTAAAATCAACCGGCAACGAAGGCAAGCTGCAGGTTAAGGATATTGCCGAGCTGATTGTGGAAGCAATGGGGTAAGAATGGCAGATTGCAGATTGATGATTGATGAAGGATGATCTGTTTTTATGAATAATGTTGAACTTGAGCGCAGATTAATTGATTTTGCCCTTATGATAATAACCATTGTAAAATCGATGCCTGAAGATTTGGCTGCTAACCACCTGGCCAACCAGTTGGTGCGCTCCGGTACATCGGTGGCATTGAATTATGGCGAGGCACAAGGTGCAGAATCAAAAAGGGATTTTATTCATAAAATGCGGGTTATCCTTAAAGAATTACGTGAATCGTTGATTTGCTTACAATTAATTTTAGGAGCAAAACTTTATGGAAACCAGGACAGCAAGTTGGTGAATCGAGCCAAAGACGAATGTAACCAGTTGGTTTCAATATTTGTAGCAAGCATAAAAACAGCCGGGAAAAATCTAAATTCATAAGTCTTACATCATAAATCATACATCATATGAAAAAAGTTGATAAGTACGAAGTAGATACCAGCCTGTTTTACGACCCACAGGCGCATTTTTGGGTTCGTATAGACGGCAATACGGCTCGTGTAGGGCTGAGCCCGCTCATCCAGGAGAGCAATGGCGCTTTTGTGGCCATTCAACTGGAAGGAGCCGGGAAAGAACTGGCCAAAGGGGAGTCTTTTGGCAGCATTGAGGCCGAAAAGCATGTCGGGCCGCTGAAAATGCCGTTGTCGGGTAGGATTACCCGCTTTAATGAGGAGATAACCGAAAACCCGCGCCTGATCAACTATGATCCTTATGGTGACGGCTGGATCATGGAAATGGAGCTCACCAGGGCCGATGAAGAAGTGCCCGGTCTTATATTCGGAGATCATAATGTGGTACAATGGTTTGAACAGGAACTGAAAAAATTCTCTGATAAAGGATGGATAGCGCAGTAATAGCCGGTCAGGAGCTGATGGAGCAGGCTTTTGCCGTTCGCAAGGCCAATTTTTGTGACGATATCAAATTTTATGCTCCGGGATTGAAGTCGTATAATATTCCCGAATTCGAGCAGAAGAATCCGCGTGCTTTTTTGCCTATCAGCCTCACCGGCAACGCCTGTGCCCTCGACTGCGACCATTGCGATACCCGCATCCTCGATCCTATGATACCCCTCAACCACAAAGAAGGGGTGTTTGGTATGTGCCAGCGCATGAAAGAGGCCGGCACCGAATCGGTGTTGATAAGCGGGGGCTCAATGCGCAACGGTCAGGTGCCGTTTATGCGCCATATCGAGGATATTAAGCGGGTGAAAGACGAGCTGGGCATGAAGATAATCATGCACACCGGCCTGGTAAGTGAGGAGATGGCCGAAGGGCTGGCCTGGGCCGGAGTGGATGGCGTGGCGCTTGATATCATTGGCGCCCAGGAAACCATCGAGCAGGTGTATCATATGAATGCCACGGTGGCCGATTTTGATGCGGCCCTGGAGCGCCTGACCAGACACGGGTTGAGTATCCGGCCGCATATTATTCTGGGCTTGCATTACGGTAAGTTTCTGGGTGAATATCAGGCGCTGGAGATGATTAGCAAGTACCCGACTCATGCTCTGGTGATCGTCATCCTGACCCCGCTACAGGATACCCCCATGAAAGATGTGGAGCCGCCACCGGCTGAGGAGGTGGCTGAGTTTTTTGCCAAAGCCAGGATTGCCATGCCCGACACCAATGTGCTGGTAGGCTGTGCCCGCCCCGGGGGCGACTATAAGAAAGTGGTGGACCTGGCTGCCGTAGATGCCGGCCTCAATGGTCTGGCCTACCCGGCCGAAGGGGTGATAGACTATGCCCGCAGCAAAGGCTTGCAACCGAGTTTTTACGAAAACTCCTGCTCCTGTGGTATTGAATGAGAAATTTTAAAATGAAATAAAGTTAAAAATACGTAAACATCGACCAAGCCTTGACCGCCTATCGCTACATCAACGAAACCGATACTTCTGCCAGCTACGGACTGGCGGCCGATGAGTATCTGCTCGACTACCACAGCGGGCAGAGCCAGCATCCGGCCACCTTGCGGCTGTACAATTATGCCGATTATGCTGTACTGTCGGGGCGTTTTCAGGCCCTGGAGGCCGAAATTGATGTAGAAGCCTGCCGGGCATTGGGCTTTGGCTACAGCCGCAGGCTTACCGGTGGGGGCGCCATCCTCATGGGCCGTGACCAACTCGGTATTTGCCTGGCCACCGCGGCCGACACCTTTTCCTGGGAGCATGTGCGCGACCTCTACCGGCTGTTTTCGCAACCGCTGATAGATGCCCTGGCGGAGCTGGGTATAACTGCTTCTTTCCGCTCCAAGAACGACCTGGAGGTAAACGGCAAAAAGATAGCCGGCCTGGGTGTGCATGTAAGTCCGTCAGGCAGCATACAGTTTCATACCAGCCTGCTCCTTGATCTGGATATCGATATTATGTTGCAGGTTCTGAAAATTCCGCTACAGAAGTTTTCCGACAAGCGCAAGATAGCCTCGGTGCGGCAGCGAATTACCACCATCAGGCAGGAGTTGGGCAGCGCTCCGTCCATGCCTGAGTTAAAGGCGCTGATCAGCATGCACTTTGCCCGTGCTTTCGGGGCCAGGTTCGAAGAGATACCCTTTACCCCAAAAGAAAAAGAGGCCATTGCCCAACTGGAAACAAGCCGCTACAACAACGAGGAGTGGCTGTTTCAGCGCTCACCGCAAGCCGATATGAATGGCATGAGCCTGAAAAAGACACCGGCTGGCTTGCTGCGCACCTATATCGCCCTGAAAGGGGAGACGATTAAGAGTGTGATGATAACCGGTGACTTTTTTGAGCAGGCCGGACTGTTCAGCCGCATAGAGGCAGCCCTCAAATGGTCGGCCCTGGATAAGGAGCAGATAACCAAAAAGGTGGCAGCGGTATTTGCCGAAATGAACCGGGAAGAAGGGGCGGTTTACGGCCTTACGCCTGATATGGTAAGCCGCGCTATCTGGCTGGCGGCCCAGCGGGCTATGGCGGCACTGCGCTATACCTACAAGGGTTCGTGCTACTATCCCAAAGAAGACAAAAACCAAGTATTAACTGCAAACCAATAAAACGCTTATGATTCCTTTGGAAGTAATCAACACCGAGACCGAAAAAAAGCAGATCAGTCCTGATTATGTGCGCATCAGCGCGGCCAGTGCTATGGCCCTGCGTATGCGCTCGGGGCGCTTTGCCAGGGATTTCGATTTTGGCGGCATCAATATTTTGTTGAACTATGACAACGGCTGTCTGGCCGACTGCGGCTACTGCGGCCTGGCCCGTACGCGCCCGGGTGCCTATGAGGATAAGTCGTTTATCAGGGTGGAATGGCCGCTGGTGAGCACCGATGAACTGGTGGACCGTATGGTAGAGCATGCCGACAAGATGACCCGCCTGTGCATCTCGCAGGTAACCCACGGCAGCGCCCATAAGGATACGATTGAAATCACCAAAAAGATTGTTTCCCGGCTGGATACGCCCTTATCCATCCTTTGCGCCCCACCGGTACTCAACCGCGAGCGCCTGCAGGAGTACAAAGACCTGGGAGTGGACATGATCGGGGTAGGGCTGGATGCGGTTACCGAAAAGGTATTCCGCCAGCATCGTACCGATGTGCCCAACGGCTCGCTGCGCTGGGATAACTACTGGGATATCATCCACCTGTCGCGCGAGATATTCGGCCCCTGGAAGGTGAACATACATACCGTGGTAGGCCTGGGTGAGACCGACAAGGATATGATGGATATCTTTTTCTATCTTTATGATAATCAGATACTTCCATATCTGTTTTCATTCAACCCGGAGCCGGACTCGCGCATGGCCAACTGGCCCAAAGCCGCTATCAAGCGCTGGAGGCGCATTCAGCTTATCAAGCATCTGATAGAAAAATATGAGTTGCAGCCTGAGGCGCTGGAATATGATGAAGCCGGCAACCTGACGCGCCTGAAAGTGGAAGACAGCACGATATCGGAGGTGATCGAGCATTTGGATGAGGGGATTCCGTTTATGACCGATGGCTGTCCTTCGCCTGACGGTGAGGTAGGCTGTACGCGGCCGTATGGCAGCTACAAGCCCAGCGAGCAGTATCGCGATTTCCCTTTCAAACCGGCATCGAATGATGTGGTGCAGATCAGGAAAGAGCTGGCGCTGGAAGAAATTATGTATTGATTTTTTATTATGAATAACAAAACCAATTAATTATGAACATTATCGTACCTATAAAACAGGTGCCCGATCTGGTGGAAGAGCTGGAGATCAACGCTGCGGGCACCGATCTTGACCGGGAGTGGCTCAAGATGAAGCTGAACGAGTTTGACGACCATGCCCTGGAAGAAGCCTTGCTGCTCAAGGACGAGCAGGGCGCCCATGTGACGGCCATTGCCCTGGATGGCGATGACATTGACAAAGCGCTGTTTGCCGCGGCTGCCAAAGGTGCCGACCGCCTGGTAAAGGTAACCGGTGTGCAAGCCGGTAGTACGCACGAGGCGGCCCGCGCCATGGCCAATGTATTAGGCGGCATGGAGTACGACCTGGTAATGACCGGGGTGCAATCGGTAGATGACCGTGACGGCCAGATGGCGGTATTGCTGGCCCACTATCTGGGCATTCCGCACATTAGCGTAGTAACCGGAGTGCAGGCTGCCGGGGGCAGCATTACCGTACACAAGGAATACGGAGGTGGTATGGTGGCCGAATTTGAAGCCAGCCTGCCGGTAGCGCTGGGTATCCAGGCGGCTCGCGAAACACCGCGCTACGTGCCGGTAGCCAAGGTGCGCAGAGCCAGCCGCGATGCCAACATTGAGGAAATAGCGGCCGGAGATGTTAGCGTGAGTGCCGGTTCTGCCGTAGCCAAAATGTATAAACCGGAAACCGGTGCTGGTGCCGAAATGATTGAAGGTTCGGCCGAAGAACAAGCAGCTAAAGTATTGGAGATTTTAAAACAAAAAGGAATAAAATGAGCAATCAGATATTTGTAATCGTAGAACACCTCAAGGGTAATATCGAAGACATCACCTTTGAGATGCTGGGTAAAGGCAAGGAAATTGCCGGCAATACCGGTGGCGAACTGGTAGCTGTTTTGCTGGGCAGCGGTGCCGATGGGCTGGCCTCGCAACTGGGCGCTGCCGACAAAGTAATTTATGTGGATGATGCCAACCTGGCGGAATTTAACCCGCAGGCTTATTGCAAGGCGGTGAGCAGTGTAATCGGCCAGTATCAGCCCAAAATGGTGCTGGTAGGCAACACCTCTATGGGTATGGACATAGCCGGAGGCGCTTCGGTTGATCATAACATGCCGTATATCGCTTATGCGTCCAATATCTCGGCTGATGGCAGCACTATTACCAGCTCGTTGTATGGTGGTAAGATAAATGTCGATTCTACTCCGGAAGGTGACGGCTGTATCGTATCGGTAATTGCCGGCTCGTTTCCGGCCGATGCCGGCAAGGCTGATGGCAGCCCGGCAGTAGAGAACGCCAGTGTTGATTTGGGCGATCTGCAGGTGCAGTTCAAGCAACTGATAGAGCCCGAAGGTGGCGATGTGGATATCACTGCCCAGGAAATTCTGGTGAGTGTAGGCCGTGGTATCCAGAGCGATGAAAACCTGCCGATGGCCGAAGAGCTGGCTGCCAAGTTGGGTGGAGCAGTATCCTGCTCGCGTCCGATTGTAGATAGCAAGTGGCTGGCCAAGACCCGTCAGGTGGGTAAGTCGGGCCTCAAGGTGAAACCCAAGCTCTATCTGGCGCTGGGTATCAGCGGAGCTCCAGAGCATATCGAAGGTATGAAAGATGCCGACCTGATAATTGCCGTGAATACCGATCCGAAAGCGCCTATATTTGATTATGCGCATTACGGAGTGGTACAAGATCTGTTCGATTTCATTCCGGCACTGAGCAGTAAATTGTAATAACAGATGGTTAAGGGGCTGAGTAAATGAAATATTTATTGACAAGAACTTTCATTTGCTACGGCCCCTTATTTTAACCTGCTTATAACCAACCTGATAACCTAAACCTGTACACTA
This sequence comes from Cyclobacteriaceae bacterium, assembly GCA_015488485.1. Classification (GTDB taxonomy): domain Bacteria; phylum Bacteroidota; class Bacteroidia; order Cytophagales; family Cyclobacteriaceae; genus S012-113. The sequence continues at coordinate 14,833 of WFNR01000064.1, forward strand.
TGGAAACCCGAGAAATCTTTCGTCATTTCCCGTTGTTGCTGCAAATTATTTTTTATGTAGTAGCTTTCTCCACCATTGGGGTATTTATTTATGGTTTTTACCGCAGATACAAAAAATACCGCAAGGGTCGCGATGCCGAGCGCTTTAACAACCTGCTGGCCCGCTTTGGCAAAGCGCTGGCTATGATGGCCAGGCATTCTACCATTGCCAAGCGCGATAAATATGCCGGTTTTGCCCACTGGCTTATCTTCTGGGGCTTTGTGGTGTTGTTTATCGGTACGGTAATCGTAGCCCTCGATCATGATTTTTTACGTTTTCTGGGCATTCACCTGCTGCAAGGGAAATTCTACCTGGGTTTCTCGGTCTTCCTCGATGTCTTTGGGGTGCTGTTTATCCTGGGCTTGTTTATGATGATGTTCAGGCGCAGCAAGAAGCCCCCGCAGCTCGATTATACCCGGGCCGACAAGTCGGCTACCATAGACCGCAAGGGCTTTGTAACCGATGATAAGATATTTCTGTGGCTGTTGCTGCTCATTGGTATCACCGGTTTTATTATAGAAGGCGCCCGTATTGCTGCCGACCGCCAGGTGATGGATCTGTCGTTCGAGCGCTGGTCTCCGGTAGGCTGGGCCATTGCCGATGGCATCGACAAAGCCGGCCTAACTGCCTCGGCCAACAATATTCATTTGTACACCTGGTGGTTTCATGCGGTAATCGTGTTGTTTTTTATTGCCTATATTCCGTACTCTAAGGCCATGCACATGCTGGTGGACTTTGCCAACCTGATGTTTAAGGATGAGATGGCCGCCAAGCGCCTGCCACGCGTATCGGAAGAGCGCCAAAAGGTGGCGATGGGTTATCAGAAGCTGGAGGATTTTACCTGGAAAGAACTGCTCGATATGGATGCCTGTACCAAGTGCGGTCGCTGCCATGTGGCCTGTCCGGCCCAGAATGCCGGTACTCCGCTGTCACCGCGCGACCTTATCCTTGACCTGCGCACCTATGCCAACGACACCAATGGCGTGGCCGAGTGGTTTGAGCAGAAAGATACCAGTGGCAAGCAGCCCAAGACATTGGCCGGTGGCGTTATCAGCCAGGATACGCTGTGGTCGTGTACCACTTGTATGGCTTGCGTAGAAGCCTGTCCGGTAGGTATTGAGCACCTCACTCATATTGTGAATATGCGCAGAACGCTGGTAGAGGAGGGCGATATGGAAGATATGCTGATGGATACGCTGGCCAATATCGGTGACTACGGTAACTCCTTCGGTCAATCGGAGCGCATGCGCGCCAAATGGACTAAGGAATTGGACTTCCAGATCAAGGATGTGCGCAAAGAAGAAGCCGAATACCTGTGGTTTGTGGGCGACTATGCCTCTTACGATGCCCGCATTCAGGGGCTGTCACAGAAAGTGGCACGTATCTTCCGCAATATTGGCGTTGACTATGGCATCTTGTACGATGGCGAGCGCAATGCCGGCAACGATGTGCGCAGGGTAGGGGAAGAAGGCCTCTATGAAATGCTGGTAGAAGACAACATGGCTGCTTTTGAAGAGGCCAATTTCAAGGAAATATTCACTACCGATCCGCATTCTTACAATACCATTAAAAACGAATATCCTGACTTCGGTGGTGAGTACAGCATATACCACTATACCGGTCTGCTTCTCAAGCTGCATAAGGAAGGCAAACTGAAGTTCAACAAAAAGCTGGACTATAAGGTAACCTACCATGATCCGTGCTACCTGGGACGCTATAACGGTGAGGTAGATGCACCGCGTCAGTTGCTCGAGGCTATGGGCGTAACCCTGGTGGATATGCCGCGCTGCAAGGAGAACTCCTTCTGCTGCGGTGCCGGTGGTGGCCGTATCTGGATGGACGACTCCAAGATGGATAAGCGTCCCAGTGAGTTGCGTATCGAAGAAGCCTTGTCGCTGGGCAATGGCGTAGATCATTTTATTGTGGCCTGCCCGAAAGACTACGCCATGTTTACCGATGCCGTGAAGACCAGCGGCAACGAAGGCAAGATGGTGGTGAAGGACATCATTGAGCTGGTGGAAGAGGCCATGGGTGTGTAAGTATTTAGCTGGTTGGCTGAAAAGGCTGTCCTTGTGAGGACAGCCTTTTTGCTTTTACAGACAAAAAAGCATTTCCAATGGCAGACCCAGGATTTACTAGTTGAAAAATTGAGCTGATTGTACTGGCTGAATAGGATGTACTGCCTGTCCTGCCTGAATTTGCTGAGGCACTCGAAGCAAGGTTCTCGAAGGCAGGTTCTCGAAGCCAGTTGGCTGTGCTGGCTGAGGCACTCGAAGGCAGGTTCTCGAAGCCAGTTGGCTGTGCTGGCTGAGGCACTCGAAAGCAGGTTCTCGAAGCCAGTTGGCTGTGCTGGCTGAGGCACTCGAAGGCAGGTTCTCGAAGCCAGTTGGCTGAGGTTCTCGAAGCCAACTGTAAGCCGAAATCCCCGGCCACCGCGTGACTGCCTTGTAGCAGACAGGCCTGCCTTGTAGCAGGCGGGTCACCCGCCTGACCCCATTCGGGCAGGGGGTCTCTATATTGCGCCAATGCCGTCTATTTACAGACCCCTAGGCACAAATAGTAAAGAAGTTGTGGGCTAAAGCCCGTTTTTCTTTGGGCAATTTACTCCCTGCCCTAAAGGGCAGGGCGATAGATTGAATTTCCAGAGCATAAAATAACTTCACTCACTCCGTCCTTTAGGGCGGAGTGAGGCACAAAACCAACAAGTCCGGGGCTTTGGCCCCATTACACCCTTGGCGGTTAAGATGGCAGACTGCAGATTGATGACTGAATATTTCAGATTTTTGCGATTTCAGTCATCAGCCCTCTGACCTCTGGCCACCGCGCCCCCTCGTTCCCCTAATCCGGAAAATTCAGATGAATTTTCCGCCTTACAGGCCGAAGAATGCCAAAATATATGTATTTGGCAATTTTTCCACATTTTCATAAGAAGACTATTGATATAAATATACTCAAAAATGAGTTGTGCAAATTTTGGCATTTTCGGGATTAGCCCTATTATAAATCATTAATAATCAGATATCAACAAGGTTATAAATCCATTCCTTATTAATCTATCATGAATAAATCGGGCTAAAGGGGGAGGCCCACCCGCTACCCGCTACCAGCTACCAGCCTGCCTGCGGCAAAGGCAGGCCTGCTCGCGATAGGCGGGCTAAAATCCTCATCTACGCATTCCCGCATAATCGCATTCCGCATTTCCGCTTCCCCGCATACACGCACACCCTCAGATTAAGCGCCTGCATACCATTTATTTGAATTATCTTTACCCCATGATACTGGCAGCTATTGATATCGGCTCCAACGCCATCCGCCTGCAGATTACCCGGGTTATCTGGCACAAAGAGCGCCAGCCGGCTTATAAGGTGCTGGAGTCCATCCGTTTTCCGTTGCGGTTAGGCAAGGATGCTTTTCGTACCGGTGAGATCACCTTTCGCAGTGAAATCAAGTTTATCAACCTGATGATGGCCTTCCGCACGCTGATCGACCTCTATGAGGCCGATGATGCCTATGGCTGTGCTACCTCTGCTCTGCGCGATTCGGTAAATGGCGCCCGTATCGTGCAGCGCGCCTACGAGAAAAGCGGCCTGCATATCGAAATGATCTCCGGAGAAAAAGAAGCCGAACTGCTCGACCTGGCTGTGCATAAGGTAATTGATAACGGGTATTACATGCAGATAGACGTAGGGGGCGGCAGTACCGAAATCAATATGATTAGGGGCAAACAAAGCTATGCCCGCAAATCCTTCAAGCTGGGCTCGGTGCGCAATATGCAAGGTCGCGACAAGCCCGCTGCCTGGGAGGCCATGGAAAGTTGGATAAAAGACCATGCCCAGGGGGCATTTGATGCCGTAGTGGCTACCGGGGGCAATATCCGCACGCTGTATAAGCTGTGGTTGAGTCAGGGCAAGGAGCTCACCACCCCGGAAGACCTGCAGCAGGCTGCCGACCTGGTGGCCCGCCATAGCTGGGAAGAGCGCATAGAGCTGCTGGGCCTGCGCGAAGACCGGGCCGATGTACTACCTTATGCGGCCGAAATATACATCCGTGCCATTGCCGCCTCCGGTGCCGGAAAAATCATGGTGCCCGATGTAGGCCTTAAGGATGGTATCATAGAAATGCTCATTAAGCGTAACTTTTAGCTATAAGGTGCCATTAATCATTTTTTTGTTACCGGATAATCCTTAACTTGTCTGCCAAAAGAACATCGCCATGAAAAAGATACTTGTTCCTACCGATTTTTCCCGCCCTGCCGAAAATGCCCTGCAAACCGCCCTGGCAGTGGCCAAAGCCTTCGGAGCTTCTATCGAGTTATTACATGTGCTGGAGATCAGCAGCGGTAGCAACATAGATATAACGGGCGGCCCCTCCAATGTTGAGAGTTTGACCGATTTTGTCGAAGTACACGAAGGCATTAAGCTAGCCAAAAAGCACCTCGATAGCAGCTTCAAGCTGCATGATGTGGCCAACAGTGGTGTACAGGTAGAGCAAAACATCCGGTTGGGCAGCGTACTCAGGCAGATAATTGAATTCGTTGAGACCAATGGCGTAGATATGGTGATCATGGGTACCAATGGTGCCTCCGGCCTGGATGAATACCTGCTGGGTACCAATACCGACAAGCTGATACGCAGGGTAAATGTGCCCGTGCTGGCTGTACATGATCCGGTACCTGACCAACAATTCAAGAAGATTTTACTACCTACCACTACCTATGACAAGGAAGACAACCTGCTACGGGTAGTCAAAACCTTTCAGGAAAAGTTCAACAGCACCCTTTATTTGCTCAGAGTAAACACCCCGTTGCATTTCCTGCCAGACAAGCGCTCGCTCGAAATGCTGCGCGAATATGCCGTGCATCACAAGCTGACCAATTACGAGGTGCATGTATATAGCCATACCGAAGAAGAAGACGGTATCCAGGATTTTGCCGACATCATAGAAGCCGATATGATTGCCATGTCAACCTCTGCTACCAAAGGGCTGCGCAAAATAATAGGAGGGAGCGTAACCAAGGAGATTGTGAACCGCAGTCGCAGGCCGGTGTTTACCATGCGCATGGATGACCAGTAGCTTTTTGGGTGTTCGGCAGCCGGGTTTGCCGAATAAACGCTAAACTTGCAGGCAAATAATAAAAGATGGCAGTTCGATTTTTTAATGGCCTGGCCTGGTTCGGCTTTTTGTTTGCCCTGGGGGCTTTCTTGTTGGCTTATGCCGGCTTCCCCGATGAGGTGCTGGTGCAAACAAGTGCTACGGGCGAACCCATTACCTATATCGGCAAAGACACTTTGTTTTACAGTGCCCTGGCTTTTTATATGATTCTCAACATGGCCATGGTGCTTATCCCCAAGCTGCAATTAGCTAAGGGCCTGCACCTGAATCTGGCTATGTCGCTGATGCACCTGGCCCGGTTGTTCTTCAACTTGTTCTTTGCCGCGGCTGTTTATTTTATTAGTATTTTAAATAGCCGGGAGGATTTTAGTTACAACCATTTCGGCTATATCATTTATGTAACCGGTGGCCTGCTGGCAGCCGTGGTGCTGTTCTACCCGGTAGCCCGTTATATTCTGAAAAAGTAATGTTATTTTATTATTAAATTATTTACTGTTAAACAGCTAATTGTTAAATGTTTAACAGGGTTAATCTCATTTAAAACTAAAAGTTCAGGGGTTTGGCATGTTTGGCAAAATGAGTAAAATAGGCTTTATTCACGCTTTGACAGGAAAAATTACGTTGTTGAAAGGAGAGGAGAAATGACTACAGGAGTAGCAAGCTATACTGAAGAGAGCATCCGCTCGCTCGACTGGAAAGAACATATCCGCCTGCGGCCGGGTATGTACATTGGCAAGCTGGGCGATGGCTCGGCCGAAGATGACGGTATTTATGTGCTGGTAAAAGAGGTCATCGACAACAGCATCGATGAACACATGATGGGCTACGGCAAGACCATTGAGGTAAAGATTACCGACAAGCGGGTTGAAGTCAGGGACTATGGTCGGGGCATACCACTGGGCAAGGTGGTGGAATGTGTTTCCAAAATCAATACCGGAGGAAAATACGACTCAGGTGCTTTTCAGAAGTCGGTAGGCCTGAACGGGGTGGGTACCAAAGCGGTAAATGCCCTGTCCGATTATTTTAAGGTGGTGTCTTATCGCGATGGGCAGTGCAAGATAGCCGAGTTTAGCAAAGGCGAGCTGCTGCGCGATGAGCAGGTGAAGTCATGCAGCGGGCGCAACGGTACGCTGGTGGTCTTCGAGCCCGATGCTGAGGTATTCAAAAATTATCGCTTTATCCCCGAGTACCTCGAGGAGCTAATCTGGAACTACGTCTTCCTCAATGCCGGCCTTACCATTGTCTTCAATGGCAAGAAATACCATTCGGCCAACGGCCTGCACGACCTGTTGGAGCGCAAGGTAAATGTGGAGCAGCTTCGTTACCCCATCATTCACTTGAAAGGCGAGGACATAGAGGTGGCCATGACCCACACCAATCAGTATGGCGAAGAGTATTACTCTTTTGTCAACGGCCAGTACACCACCCAGGGCGGCACTCACCAGGCAGCCTTTCGCGAAGCGGTGGTAAAGACGGTGCGCGAGTTTTATAAAAAGGATTTTGATGCGGCCGATATCCGGGCCAGCATTGTGGCGGCCATAGCCGTGCGCGTACAGGAGCCGGTGTTTGAGTCGCAGACCAAGACCAAGCTGGGCTCGCAGAATGTGGCGCCCGAGGGGCCGACCATGCGTACCTTTGTCAATGATTTTGTCAAAAAGAACCTGGACAACTACCTGCATGAGCATGCCGAAGTGGCCGATGCCCTGCTCAAGCGCATTCTGCAATCGGAGCGCGAGCGCAAAGAGATAGCCGGTATCAAGAAACTGGCCAACGAGCGTGCCCGCAAAGCCAATCTGCACAACAAAAAGCTGCGCGACTGCCGCATCCACTACAACGACAAGAAAGGTGAGGAACGTGAGAACACCATGATCTTCATAACCGAGGGTGATTCGGCCAGCGGCTCCATTACCAAATCGCGCAATGTGCAGACCCAGGCGGTATTCAGTCTGCGCGGCAAGCCCCTCAACTGCTTCGGGCTGACCAAAAAGGTAGTGTATGAAAACGAAGAATTTAACCTGCTGCAGCACGCCCTCGACATCGAAGACGGCATTGAAAACCTGCGCTACCGTAAGATTGTGATTGCCACCGATGCCGATGTGGACGGCATGCATATTCGCCTGCTTATCCTGACCTTCTTTCTGCAGTTCTTCCCCGATCTGGTCAAGCACGGCTACTTGTTTATTCTGGAAACACCGCTGTTCAGAGTACGCAACAAGAAAAAGACCATTTACTGCTATAACGAAGAGGAAAAACAGGCGGCCATTGCCGAACTGGGCGGCAAACCGGAAATCACCCGCTTTAAAGGGCTGGGAGAAATATCTCCGGAAGAGTTTGGCAAGTTTATCGGTGAGAATATCCGCCTGGAGCCGGTCATCATCAAGCAGGACACCGATATCAAAAAACTGCTGTCGTTTTACATGGGCAAGAACACCCCCGACCGGCAGAAATTCATTATCAACGAACTACGTATAGAGAAAGACCTGGTAGAGGAAGAGCTATGAGCGAGCAAGATAAGATGAACGGTCAGCAGGAGGAGGGCCAGTTGCACGATGTGGTTACCCTGAGCGGGCTGTATGAAAACTGGTTTCTCGACTATGCCTCGTATGTAATCCTGGAGCGGGCGGTACCCGATGTGCGCGATGGCCTCAAGCCCGTGCAGCGCAGGATTTTGCATGCCATGAAAGAGATGGATGACGGGCGCTTCAACAAGGTGGCCAACATCATCGGGCAGGCCATGCAGTATCATCCGCATGGCGATGCGGCCATTGGCGATGCCATTGTCAACCTGGGGCAGAAAGAGCTGCTTATTGACACCCAGGGCAACTGGGGTGATATACGCACCGGTGACCGGGCCGCAGCCGCCCGCTACATCGAAGCCCGGTTGTCGAAATTCGCCCTGGAAGTGGTTTTCAATCCGCAAACCACCGAGTGGCAGCTTAGCTATGACGGCCGCAAGAAAGAGCCGGTAGCGTTGCCGGTAAAATTCCCGCTGCTGCTGGCTCAGGGCGTAGAGGGCATAGCCGTAGGCCTTTCTACCAAAATATTACCGCACAACTTCAACGAACTGATCAAGGCTTCGATAGATGTGCTCAAAGGGCGCACACCCAAGCTGTACCCCGATTTCCCTACCGGTGGCCTGTGCGATGTGAGTGAGTACAACCGCGGGCAGCGTGGCGGGCGCGTAAAGGTGCGGGCCAGAATAGAAACGGTGGACAAAAAGCAGGTGGTGATTCGCGATATTCCCTATGGCACTACCACTACCGGTCTTATCGAGTCGATTATCAAGGCCAATGACAAGGGCAAGATACGCATCAAAAAAGTGGTGGACAACACCGCCAAGGATGTAGAAATAGTGGTGCACCTGGCACCCGGGGTATCACCCGAGATAACCATTGACGCCCTCTATGCCTTTACCGATTGCGAAATATCCATATCACCCAATGCTTGTGTGATTATGGATGACAAGCCGCAGTTTTTGAGCGTAATCGATATTTTGCGGCATAACACACAGCAAACCGTAGAGTTGCTGACCCGCGAATTGGAAATACGCCAGGGTGAGCTGAAAGAAAAGCTGTTGTTCGCTTCGCTGGAGAAAATATTTATCGAAAACCGCATTTACCGTGACATAGAGGAGTGCGAAACCTGGGAAGCGGTAATCAGCACGATTGATCAGGGCCTGGAGCCGTTTAAGAAACAATTTTATCGCCCTATTACCGAGGAAGATATTGTACGCTTGACCGAGATTAAAATCAAGCGGATAAGCAAGTACGACAGCTTCAAGGCTGATGAGTTGATGAAAAAGCTCACCGATGAGTTGGCTGAAGTAGAGCATAACCTGGCCCATATTACCGATTATGCCATCGCTTATTTTCAGCAACTGCAGGAGAAATACGGCAAGGGCAAGGAGCGTAAGACCGAGCTTACCACCTTTGATAGCATCAAGGCTACGGCTGTGGTTGCCAATAACCAAAAACTCTATGTCAATCGCAAGGACGGTTTCATTGGCTACGGCCTTAAAAAGGACGAGTTTGTGAGTGAATGCTCCGATATTGACGATATTTTCGTAATTCGCAAGGATGGTAAGTGCCTGGTTACCCGCATAGCCGACAAGGTGTATGTGGGTAAAAATATCCTCTATGCCGGGGTGTGGAAGAAGAATGACGAGCGTATGGTTTATAACCTCATCTACACCGATGGCAAGAGCGGCCGCACCTTTGTGAAGCGCTTTAACATGCTGGCAGCCACGCGTGATAAGGAGTACGACCTGACTAAAGGCAACAAGGGCTCGCGAGTACTCTATGTAAGCGCCAATGCCAATGGCGAGGCCGAAACGGTAACCATAAAACTGACCTCCGGCTGCAAGGCGCGTAAAAAAGTATTTGATTTTGATTTTGCCACCATAGATATCAAAGGCCGGGGAGCAGGGGGTAACACCCTAACCAAATACCCGGTGCGCAAAGTGGAGTTTAAAGCCGAAGGAGTATCAACCCTGGGTGGGGTGGATATTTGGTACGATAACGTAACCGGCCGCCTGAACCGCGATCAGCGCGGGCGTTACCTGGGCAACTTCAATGGCGAAGACAAGATAGTGGTACTCTACAAGACTGGTGAGTACGAAGTAACCGGCCATGAACTTACCCACCGGTACGAAGCCGAGAAGGTAGTGGATATAGGCAAGCTCACCGACAACCTGGTGGTGTCGGCTGTGTATCAGGATGGCGACAGCAAGGTGCACTATGTAAAGCGCTTTCAGATTGAGACCAATACCCTCGAAAAGCGCTTCAGGTTTATTCCTGAAAGCAAGGGCACTACTCTAACAGTAGCTACCCTGGCACCCGAGCCGGTGGTAGAAGCCACTCTGGTGAAAGGTAAGAGCCGCGAAAAACAAGTAACCTCCATCAAGCTAAACGATTTGATTGATGTCAAGGGCTGGAAGGCGGTTGGCAACAAATTTTCTCCTCATAAAGTAAAGAAAATAAAGCTTTTAGAAGTTGAAGATTTAAGTAAAAATACCGATACAAAACCCTCCGGAAGCGCTGCTGTAAAGGATAACTCTACCGATGCTGCGCCTGCCGGGGTAGCCGTGCAGGCCAGCTTGTTTGGTGAGGAAGAGCTACCGCCAGCCAAATCCACAAAAGCTGCTTCCAAAACTAAAAAGAAAGACACCAGGGCATCTGACAATGGCAAACGCAATGATGACGATGATGCCTTTGACATAGGGGCTATCATAGAACTGGATTTGTAATGGAGGCCACCTTGCAAGCGGAGCTGACCGCCTTTTTGGGTGGTTATATTACAGAACATAAGAAGCAACTGATGGAGCAGGTGCTGGCACAACGCACCCGTTTTATTACGGTAGCTTTGGAAGATATTTACCAACCGCAAAATGCCAGTGCCGTGGTGCGCACAGCCGACTGCTTTGGTATCCAGGATATACACATTATTGAGGGTCGTAACCAATACAATATCAATCCGCAGGTAGTGCGTGGCTCCGAAAAATGGGTAAACCTGATTAAATACCAGGGGCAGGAAAACAATACGGCCACCTGTTTTACCGCCTTGCGGCAAAAGGGCTATACGTTGGTAGGCACCTCTCCGCACCGGCAAGGAGTAGATCTGCCCGACCTGCAGCCCGACAGACCGCTGGCACTGGTATTCGGTACCGAAGAAACCGGCCTGAGCGAATATGCTATGGAACAGGTAGATATGTATTTGCGTATTCCTATGTATGGTTTTACCGAGAGCTTCAATCTGTCTGTAAGCGCGGCTATTTGTCTGTACCAGCTTACCACCCGGCTGCGCCAATCGGGCACTAACTACCTTCTTAGCGAGGAAGAAAAAGCCGCTTTGCGCCTGCAGTGGTACCGCAGGGTGGTGCGCAGGGCAGCCGTGTTGGAAGAAGAATTTTTAAAGAATAAGCAAGCGAAATAACCCTTGAGCAAATTAAAGATCATAGCCTATAATCTTTTAGCGGTTTTGCTGGTATTTACCCTATTCTGCAATGTGTGGATTGTAGGCAGTACGCGCCACCTGATTGTAACTCCCGAAGAACTGCCACCCGGCCACCGGGTGGTGCTGGTGTTGGGCACCAGCGCCAAAACGCATAAGGGGGGCGATAACCGTTTTTTCAGTGAACGTATGAGCACCGCAGCGGCCCTGTATAAGGCCGGCAAGGCCGACCGCATCATCCTGAGTGGTGATCATATTACCAAATACTATGATGAGCCCGAGGCCATGCGCATCGCCCTGCAGGCGCTGGGGGTACCCGACAGTGTGTTGCTCAGCGATGATGGCGGTGCCCGCACCATCGACTCCGTAATTCGCTGCAAGCAAGTGTTCGGCCAGGATAGCGTAGTCATTGTGACACAACGTTTTCATGCCTATCGCGCTTTGTTTATCAGTAGGATGCTGGGAGTAAATGCCCTGGCCGTGGCTACCCGTGAAATAGAAGGCCAGGCAGTCAGCGGGGTGCTGCTGCGCGAATTTTTCGCGCGCCCGAAGGCAATCATTGACCTCTTTTTTTGGCGGCTGACCGGTAAGCAGTAATATTTGCTGAAATAGCTTTAACTTGCAGGTTACGAATTCCGTATTTTACTTATTTAGAAAAGTGTTGGCAAAGGCGTTACATATCTTTTTGATAAGCATACTGGCAGTTGTTGCGGCTGTAGCCCAACAGACGGTGGTGTATGGTATTGTAAAAGATGCCGACACGGGCGATCCGGTACCGTTTGTAAATGTCTACATCAAAGGCACCACCATTGGTGTTACCACCGATTTTGACGGCCGCTATCGCCTGGAAACCGACCACCGGGGAGATACGCTGGTATTTGCTTATATGGGGTATGAAGAAAGGCTGGTAGCCATCCAACCCGGTATTACTCAGGAGAAAAATGTATTTCTGGCACCTTCGGTTATTCACCTGAAAGAGCTGGTGGTAGTACCGGGAGAAAATCCGGCTTTCCGGATAATGCGTGAGGTAATTAAGCGCAAAAAGCAGCATGATAAGCGCAGCCTGGAGGCCTACGAGTACGAAGCCTATACTAAAATAGAGGTTGATCTGGACAACCTGACCGAGCGCTTTAAGCGCAGTAAAGTAATACAGAAAGCGGCAGCCGTGTTGGATAGCATACAAATAATTGCCGGAGAAAACGGCAGGCCAATTATGCCGGTGTTTTTTTCAGAGGCCCTTTCACGCTATTATGTAAAGAATAACCCATTTGTGCGGCACGAATATGTGATTAAAACGAAGGTTACCGGCCTCGGCCTAACCGATGGCACTTTCACCTCACAGCTTATCGGGGCCACCTACCAGGAATATAATTTTTACAAGAATTTCCTCACCATTGTCAAGCAGGAATTTGCCTCACCTATAGCCAATTCATGGAAGAGTATTTACGAATACGACCTGATAGACAGTATGATGTTGGGAGAAGACTTTTGCTATCGCATTGACTTTTTCCCAAAGCGGAAGCATGACCTGGCTTTTACCGGCACTATGTGGATTACCAAAGACGGCTATGCTCTGAAGCAAATAGACGCTACCATTGGCAAAAAAGCTAATCTGAACTTTATAGAAAAACTAAGGGTACAACAGGAGCTGATACCAACCGATGCTGGTCCGTGGCTGCCACGCAAAACGCGTGTTCTGATCGATGTAGCCCAGCCTGGTAGCGAAGCGGTAGGCTTGCTGGCCAAGTTTTATACCTCGGTGGATAAGGTAGTGGTAAACCAGCCCAAGCCCGAAGATTTCTACCGCTTACCGGTAGAAATGGATGAAGCCGTGCGCATGAGCGATGAGGATTACTGGCGACAGCACCGGCATGAACAACTAAGCCAGACGGAGATCAATGTCTATAATATGGTTGATACCCTAAAAAAGATACCGGTTATTAAAACCTACACCGATATTGCCAAACTGGCCTATTCGGGTTACTACAAAGCCGGCCCCATAGATATTGGCCCTTATCCGCTGTTTTTGGCTTACAATGATGTAGAAGGCCTGCGTCTGGGCTTTGGGGCTGAAACCAATATTGATTTCAGCAATAAGTTTATTCTGCGCGGTTATGGTGCCTATGGCTTTCAGGACAATCGCTGGAAGTACAATTTTGGCCTGGCCTATATCATTTCACGTAAACCATGGGTCAAAACAGGTGTTGACGTAAGCCGTGAGGTAGATCCGGTATATCTGCTCAACGAGCCGATTCGTGGCCAGGTAGCCTTCTACAGCTTTGCTCGTATGGGCGCCATGCGTAGGCCTTTTTTGCATGATAAAGTAGAGGCCTGGTTGCTCAATCCGCTGGCCAAGGATGTAAATATGCGTATTTATGCCCGCTACAGCCATTTGCAGCCTTTGTTCGATTTCGAGTACTATACTACGGCAGATCGCGACCCCAACCGAACCCAGCGTAATCTGACCATTAGTGAGGCCGGAATGGAAATTGTCTGGAGTAAAGACCGCAAATACCTGATCAACGACAACTACCGGGTGTCGGGCGGCTACAATCGCTACCCCACAATTACCCTGCGTTACGCCTTGGGTATGAAAGGAGTGCTTGACAGCGATTTCAACTATCATAAGGTGGGACTACGTCTGGTAAAAAAATTCAGAATGGGGCAGTTGGGTTTTGGTATGTTGTACCTGGATGGAGAATATGTGTTTGGTACAGTACCATATCCGATTCTAAGAAATCATTTGGGTAATGAAACACCTTTTTATTCACCCCGCGCATATAGCCTGATGAATTTCTTCGAGTTTGTCAGCGACCACTATGCCTCGGCCACTTACCGGCACCACTTCAATGGTGCTATTATGAATCGCGTACCCTTGTTTAAGTACCTGAAGCTACGCCTTTTTGGTGAGGCGCGTGTATTGTGGGGTGGTATGCGTCAGGAAAATATCGATATTATTGTGCCGGTTTATGATAGCAGTGGCAACCAGGTGCCGCCTTTTAAGTCTTTGGAAGAAAAACCCTATATCGAACTGGGTTATGGTGTAGAGAATATTCTCAAATTCATTCAGGTAAACTTCATTCACCGCATCACCGGTTTCGACCAGCCCGATGCCCGCAGATTTGGTATCAAGATCGGCTTCTACCTGTCTTTCTAAAGCCTATACCTGGTTTTGCTGGCGCTTCAGTATGAGGTAGGTAATGACTACAGCCAGCACGATCATGGCGCCCATCACCGAGATGATTACCACAATACTGGTGGAGTCGCTTTTCAGGCGGTTTAGTTCGTGCTCCTTAGCCATAATGGCCAGTTGCTTGTCTTTTTCCATCAGCAACTGGGTCGATTCGCGTTGCGCCAGTTCCATCAGGTTGGCTTCCTGCTCAAGCAGGTCCCTGAAGGAAATGTATAATTTCAAGTGCTGATAAGCCAGATCCGTATTGCCTTGTTTCTCGTAGATACCGGCCAGGCTTTGATGGATATCACGCAACAGGGTTTTATTAAGCACCTCCTGGGCTTTTTCCAATGCTTTTTGTTCGTAGGTAAGCGCCTGCGCCAGATTGTTCAGGGCCCGTGCCACGGCAGCCAGGTTATGATAGGCATAGGCAATGCCATTGGTATTATTATTTTGCTGATTATATTGTAACGATTTCTCGTAATAATTTTTGGCACGTTGCGGCTCGCCATGCAGCAGGTAGGCCTGCCCGATGTTGGCATAGGGGTCAAAATGGCTGTCGGGGTATTTGTTGTGCAGGCGCATGGCCCTTTTGTAAAATCCTACCGCCCGGTAGTCTTCGCCTTTAGCCAGGTAGGTATTGCCCAGGTTGTTCAGCAAGCCGATCATGGCTTTTTCGTTGCCGATGGAGTCGAGCAGATGGTAGGCGTCCATAAAGTAGCGCAAGGCATTGTTATAATCATTCTTGAGGGAATAAACCGTACCGATATTACTGAGGGTATAGGCAATGCCCAATGGGTTGTTGATCTGGCGATTGAGGTTAAGCGACTTTAAATAATATGAAACCGCCTTGTCCAGCAAGCCCTGTGATTTATAAAAAAGGCCGATGTTGTTGTAAGAGGAAGCTTCGCCTTTGGCGTAGGACAATTGCTGTGCCAGCTCCAGGGCCCGCAGGGTGTATTCCAGCGCTTGCTTGGGGTCTTTTTCATAGAAATGCTTGAAGAGCTCGTTGTAGGCGCGCACGGCAGCGGTGTCAGCTTCCTTGGTGAGGGTGAGCAGGCTGTCGATATTTTGAGCAGACGCCAGTACGGTCGTCTGCAGTAAGAAGTAAACAAGCAGTATTCGGAACATAGAGCAATAATACAACATAATTCGAATCCGGCAGACTGCTTGCCAACCTTAATGATGTTAGCGTATGAGAAAGAAAAAAGGGCAGCGGATACTGCCCTTATATTGTTTGTGATGTTGTACTTAAAGCTTTACATAAAACTGCAACTGAAATACCGGTTTGTTGCCGGCTGGTAGTGGCTTTAGAGCCACAATAGATTGGTTGTTGTAAGCTTTGATAAACTCATTACGTCCGATGCGGATACGGCCACCCTTACGGGTAAGGCGGTAATACTGCATACGACCCGACTGGTTGGCGATAGCAGCATAGGCCACGTCATATTCAAACGGGATAGGGGAGGGGACGTAATTAAGCGTTTCCTGCACGTTTCAGGCTTTTTTAGCAATAGGCTTCTACAAAATTGCGATGTATTAGCTGCTTTTGCTCGGCATTATATTCGCTCAACAGCAGATAGGCTTTGTCCGGCACATAATTGAACGAATCCCGGTATTGTTTAATCAGCTTACGTAGCTCATCCATGTAATAGCGTATCTGGCCGATACTGCGGCATTTACGCGGATTGTCAAAATGCCTGCGGATAAACAGGTTGAACTCCAGATCGATTCTCTTTTTCTCAAAACGTGTCATAATTGTGCAATTTTGTACAACATTTATTTTAATTATAAGGCAATAATAAAATATTCAGGAATATATACCAAATATTTTTGTGTAAAATTACACAAATATTTTAAAAACTTTGATCCCTTACTCAAATAGCGATAATTATGGTGGTTGAAAAGGGTGCAAAAATGTACCAGGACGAAGTGCAGCCGGCAGTTCGAAGATTGGACTCAGTATAGCGATAAATTTGATTTTATGGTTGCCAAAGAAATTACGTAAATTCCCAAAGCAGTAGGCTGAACTGATAAACCGGTCGAGTTGGCTGTAGTGGCTGAATTGACTGATGCTCTCGAAGGCAGGTAATAAAAATGACGAAATCCCCGGACTTGTTCCTGTTGGCAAAGGCAGGCCGGGGGCTATTGATACTACAGTGGTTACATGGGGCAGGTCCCCTGCCCGTTCCGTTCAGGCGGGCGGAATAAATGCGGGGATCAATCACTTTTTACTTCGGGCTCATAACTCGCATCTACACTTCCCCGCATTTCCGCATCTACACATGCCCGCTTTTGCGTACTCCGCGTAATTCTTGGCGCCCTTGGCGGTTAAGATTGCAGGCTGCAGATTGATGATTTAAGATTTTTCCGGCTTCAGTTATCAGATCTCAGTCACCTGTCTTCCGAGTTCAATTTTCAGAGATATTAAGTCGGGGTGGCGGGATTCGAACCCACGACCTCTTCGTCCCGAACGAAGCGCGCTACCGGGCTGCGCTACACCCCGAATTCACTTTTTTGTCTGTCATGCTACTTCCGGCAAGTGAAACCGGCTACTTTGCCAGGCCTATTTTTCCGGTCGTTTACCGGTAGGTTACGAGCCTCCCACGGGACTCGAACCCGCGACCTGATCATTACGAGTGATCCGCTCTACCAGCTGAGCTAAGGAGGCAACAGTGGTATTTAATCACCTGCAAAAGCGCGGCAAAGATAAAGATATTCTGCTGTTTATTGCGTGCCTTTGCCGGTAAATTATAACTTAAGATGGGCATCCTGCTTTTTGGCCAGATGGTCGTAGTCGCGCATAAGTGTTTGCAGAAACTGTAGGGGTTTTTGCTGGCTCTCTACCTGTAAAATCTCACTGGCTTTGTCGGCCAGCTTTACGATGTACTCATAGTTGCGGGTTTTCTCCGCCTTGCGCAATGCATTCTTAATGATATTGATATCGCGATCGCTCAGTACCAATACATTCTTATAGACCGGTTCGTACTCTTCTTCGGTAGATTGCAGGATGGTGTCGTCCAGCGAATAGCGCGGTTTGTTTTTGATAACTACCGTGCCGGCCACTATGTCGCCCACCCGCTGGCTGTGCCTGGTTTTGGCCATGGCCAGCAGGCCCACCACCGGTAAGGGCACAATCGAAAAAAATATCACAAAACCCAGAAATACCGCCTGTTCCTCTGACGAGGGAATACGTGGCACAAAAAAGATAAGAAGAAAGCCAAGCTTTACATCGATGGTACGCAACAGCCAGCGCAGGATATAATCGCCCAGGGAAGGAGCCGTGCCGTTTTCCCGTACCACCTTGAGCTTCATGATCTTTTTGCCCACCGTACGGCCATGCCAGAAGTACTCGCTCACTGGTAGATAAAACAATGTGGGTAACATGATCAAAAAGAAAGCCAGCAAGTTGACCCCTTGATCGATAATCGTAACATTGAGTACATTGTCAAACAAATAGACAACACCTATTATATACAGGATGACCACCACCAGGTCAATGACAGCCGCGACCAGACGCTCACCGGCATTACCCAGTTCGTAGTCGATATCTACATTTTGTGCGGTATGGACTTTTAAAATAGCCATAATTACTATAATATTCCGCAAGATAAAATATTCCGCATGAGAGAAGCATCATTTCTGGCACAAAATGAGCAAAAATGGCGTAAGGTAGAGGCCATTTTGCAAAAAAACAGCCAACTCAGCCCCGATGAAGCTGCTTCTCTGTTTACCGAGCTGGCCGATGATCTGGCCTATGCCCGCACCCATTATCCTTTAAGCGTGACCACCCGTTATCTGAACGGCTTGGCGGCCGGTATTTACCAAAAGCTCAATACCAGCCGCAGGCAGGGGCTGGGGCGATTGGTTGATTTCTGGCGCTATGGGGTGCCGCTGGCGGTAGGGCGGCATCACCGCGAGATGCTTTTTGTGATGGTGTTCTTTCTGCTGTCGGTGCTGGTCGGGGTGGTCTCCACCCATTATGACGAGACCTTTCCGCGCATTGTACTGGGCGATGAATATGTGGAAATGACGCTAAAGAACATTGCCGAAGGCGACCCGATGGCAGTGTATAAGGGTAGCGATTCCAATAGCATGTTTCTAGGTATTACGTACAACAACCTGCGGGTTGCCGGCTATATATTTATTGGCGGCCTGTTGTTTTCGCTGGGTAGCCTGTACTTTCTGTTTACCAATGGGGTTATGCTGGGTACTTTCCAGTATTTCTTCGTTACCAAAGGCCTGTTTCTTTATTCATTCCTGACCATCTGGATACATGGCGCCCTGGAAATATCATCCATAGTGATAGCCGGTACGGCCGGGGTGGTAATGGGCAACAGCTTGTTATTTCCCGGTACTTACCCACGTAAATACAGCTTGCTGCGCGGTGCCCGCGAAGCGCTGCATATCTTCTTAGGTATTACGCCACTTATTGTGCTGGCCGGCTTTCTGGAGAGTTTTATTACCCGCCTTACCGAAATGCCCGATTTTGTGAAGTGGTTTATAATTCTGGGCTCCTTTAGCTTTATTGGCTGGTACTTTGTGTATTATCCGCTAAAACTTAAAAAGGTACATGAAATACATTAGGCTGGTATTTATCGTTTGGCTGCTTATGGTAGTTATGCCTGGTTGCCGGCAATCGCAGCCAGACACCAGGCGCGGCTTCAACCGTGGGCAACTGGCGGCCTATAAACAAAACAAGGCTTTTGATTATAACCGTGAAATAGTGCCCTGGGAAAACCCGCTGTTTGGCTGGCTGGGGTATGTGTTCCGCTTTGTAGCCTGGCTGTTCAATTCCTTGTTGGGATATGTGGTACTGGCTCTGTTGCTAATTGGGCTCGTCTATGTCATTTTTCGCTATACCAGATTCTCGGGCCGGCAGGAGCTGGCCGAGCAGCAGTCGTTGCGCCTGGTGCGGGAAGACAAGGTAGAGGATACCGATTTTCAACGCTTGCTAGCGCTGGCACTGGCTAAACAGGACTATCGCCTGGCTATTCGTTATGTTTTTCTTGATATCCTTAAAACACTGAGTCTACGCAAGTTAATCACCCTGCAAGAAGGTAAAACCAACTACCAATATTACTACGAAATGCCGGCAGTAAGCCGCTTGCCATTCCGGCAGGTATTGCAAATATTCGAGTACGTATGGTATGGTGAATTTCCGGCCACCGAAGCACTGTACAAGCAGGTGGCTGCGGCCCGCCAGCAATTGCAAAGCAGTCTGACACCAAAGGGGGGAGAGGCGGATGATTAAAAAGATAGTGGCCATCATGTTATCGGCTCTGGTGCTGATGCTGGTACTTAGCGTGCTGTACAGCCTGTTTCAGCCGCGTCCTTATAGCTGGGATGTAACCCTCCATCGGCTTAGCAAGCAACCTTACGGGGGCTATATCCTGCACCGGGAGCTGCCTCATTTCTTTCCCGGCCAGCGGGTGCGTAAGCTCAGCGAGGATGACCTGTTGCCCTACCTGGAAAGCACCTATGGCTACCTGACAGATAGCCTGGATGAAGAAGGTGAATATGTATTGCCGGCCGACAGCCTGGGATTTCTTAAAGAATTGCCCGGTGTATCGCATTTTAATATTTTATTGATAAACAAATCGTTATGGATTTCCGATCGATCGGTAGCGCCTTTTCTGCAACATTTATATCAGGGTAATAAGGCACTTATCACTACTGAAAGCAGCAGCAATCTATTGTTGCGGCTATTGGGATTGGAGATGACCAGGGTGTACTTCAGCAAGCAGCCGCAGCTCGACTCTACGGCTTACTACCAACTGCAGTTTGCCAATAGCGATACGACCATCCGGTTTAAGCCTTACCGCTATGCCGATTACTTCAGCAAGTACCCGCCACAGGCCAGGGTACTGATGCGCAACGGTACCGGCCAGGCGGTAGGCGTGGAGATACCGGTAGGCAAGGGGCGTGTTTTGCTGTTCAGCATGCCTATTATACTGAGTAACTATTACCTGCTGGAGCACGACCCCGTTTTTGCGGAGCAACTGCTTACCTGGCTACCCAACCGCACTACTTACTATGCCCAGGGTATAAATGTGTACCAGCCGGTATTTGACGAGCATTCCGGTCTGCTTAGCTATGTACATAGTCAGCCACCATTGGCATGGGCCTTTTATACCTTGCTGGTGGGTGTGCTGTTGTTTTTTGTACTGCAATTGCGCAGGGTAGAGCGTCCGGTGCCGGTAATACAACCACCGCGCAACCTGAGCCTCGATTTCATCAGGCAGGTAAGCGCCTTGTTTTTTATGCACCGCGACAACAAAAGCCTGGTTAAGCGCAAGATGGAATACTTCCTCGACCAGGTGCGCAATCAGTATCATTTGCCCACCGGGCAGTACGATGAGCGGTTTTTTGAGCTGCTGGCCCATAAAACCGGGGTAAAGCGCACCTTTTTACAGCATATTTTCAGGCTGTACAACCAATATATGACCCAACCGGAAGTCAATGACGATGAGTTTATCCGCTTCAATAAACTGATGCAAACCTTTAAACAAACAAGCTAATGGACAATAAAGAACAAGAGCAAACACCCTTTGAAAACCGTCTGGACCTGAGCGGTTTGCAAGAAAAATATGTAGCCGCCCTGGCTGAAATAGGTAAAAAACTAGTCGGCCAGCAGCAAGCCGTAGAGTTGTTGTTTACCGCCATACTGGCTGACGGCCACGTGCTGATAGAAGGTGTGCCGGGGGTGGCCAAAACCTACATGGCCAAGCTGCTGGCCAGAGTACTCAATGCCGGCTTTTCGCGTATCCAGTTCACCCCCGACCTGATGCCTTCCGATGTTACCGGCACCAATATTTTCAACCCGCAAAACAACAGCTTTGAGTTTCGCAAGGGGCCTATCTTCGACAATGTGGTGCTGATAGATGAGATAAACCGGGCCCCGGCCAAAACCCAGGCGGCCTTGTTTGAGTGTATGGAAGAGCGCCAGGTATCTGCCGATGGCCAAAACTACCCGCTGGAAGCGCCTTTTATCGTGCTGGCCACCCAGAATCCGGTAGAGCATGAAGGCACCTACAAGCTGCCCGAAGCGCAGCTCGACCGCTTTTTGTTTAAAATAGAGGTGGACTATCCGGCTGCAGAAGAGGAGGTGAGCATTTTGCAGGGTGTGGCCAGCGGCCGCATAAACAACGACCTGGAGGATGTGCAGGCGGTTATCAACAAGCAGGAACTGGCCGCCTTCAGGGCGCTGGCCCGTCAGGTGATGGCCGAGTCGCATTTGCTGGAATATATTGTCAGGCTGGTGGAAAATACCCGGGAGAATGCCAGTCTCTTTTTAGGTGCATCGCCCCGCGCCTCCATTGGTATACTGAATGCCGCCAAGGCCCTGGCCGCTCTGCGTGGGCGCGACTTCATTACCCCCGATGATGTCCGTGAGGTAACCTTGCCGGTGCTGATACACCGCATCGTGCCTACGCCCGAGAAAGAAATGGAAGGGGTAGATACCCGTCAGATTATCAATGAAATTATCGAGCAGGTTGAAGTTCCTCGCTAACATATGGTCTGCGCTGTATCGTAAGCTGCCGGCTCTGTATCTGACACGCAGGGCGGTGTTGCTGATACTGGCTATCACCGGGATGTTTTTGCTGGGCTTCGGCTGGCCGTGGCTGTTTCCGGCCGGGCAGATGCTGCTTGGCCTGCTGGTAGTGGGTGTTGTGGCCGAAGTGACCATGCTGTATAGTATCAGGCAGCCCTTTAGCGGGGAGCGTATTCTTGAAGAAAAACTCTCAAATGGTGATTATAATCCGTTGATAATCAAGCTGCAATGTGTTTATCCTTTTAGTACGTTAGTAACCGTAATAGATGAGTTTCCCGCGCAGTTGCAGTTGCGTGGTCAGTATTTCGAGCTGGGCCGCAACCGGCCGGCTTTTAAGCGCGATATTACCTATGAGATACGCCCGGTAAATAGGGGTGATTATGAGTTTGGCGACCTGCATATCCTGGTAAGCAGTGTGCTGGGGCTGGTGCAGCGTAAGGTGACGCTACCGGCTGCACAGACCGTGCCGGTATACCCGTCCTTTATCCAGTTGCGTAAATTTTCTTTTTATACCATTCACGACCGGCTCGATGAGTTGGGGGTTAAAAAAATTCGCAAGCTGGGCGCCAACAATGAGTTTGAGCAGATACGTGAGTATGTGCAGGGCGATGATTTTCGCAGGATAAACTGGGCCGCTACAGCCCGCAAGAACACCCTTATGGTAAACGAATACCAGGAGGAGAAAGCCCAGCAGGTGTACTGTGTGCTGGATAGCGGTCGCCATATGCAGATGCCTTTTGGCGGCTTGTCGTTGCTGGAGTATGCCGTGAACGCCACCCTGGTGATGTTGGGGGTTGCCCACGCCAAAGGCGATAAGCCGGGCCTGCTTAGCTTTGCCAAAAAAGTGGATTTTTACCTGCCGGCCCATAGCAAAACCGGCCAGCTAAACCGCATAGCCGAGGGCCTGTACAGGGTAGTGCCGCAGAGCTACGAGCCCGATTTTTTGCGGCTGTACAAGCATGTCAAGACCAATATCCGCAAGCGCAGCCTGTTGTTGCTGTTTACCAATTTCGACACCTTGCCGGGGCTGAAGCGACAGTTACCTTATCTGCGGGCCTTGGCCCGCCAGCATTTGCTCTGTGTGGTTATTTTTGAAAATACCGAGGTGAGCAGGGTAGCCCAACGGGCCGTCAGCAGCCTGGCGGCAGCCTGCGAGCAAACCGTGGCCGAAAAGTACAGCCTGGAAAAGCGGCAAATTGTGGCCGAGCTAACCCGGTCCGGCATCTATAGCATTTATACAGCACCCGAACACCTGACGGTAGATACCATCAACAAGTATCTTTATTTTAAGGCCAGGGGGGTGATATGAGCAAGGTGATTAAACTATTTACATCATGCAATTTAACTACCTTTCTTTTTGCAATATTCATCTTGGGTTATTGGCGTAAAAGCATTTTTACCTCAGACTTCAATTTAGGTAAATGATTAATAACAATGCTCCAAATCATGTGGTCAGATACACTGTCATAACCATGGATAATTCTATTTCTTGTACCTATGATTTTTTCTGCGTTATTTAATCTAAAGGATTTGTCTTTTTTAAGTATTCTGTTTACAGCTTCTCCTATTATTTCCAGGTCTCTTTCGATAGCCCTTTTTGTCTTAATATCTTCAAGAAATTCTTCATAGACCATAGGCTTGTTTTCATAATAACTTTCAACCTCGTTGATAGCCTGCAGAATATCAAATAACCATGTCTTTATTTCACGATCCATAAACCAGTTGTTTGGTCGCATCTATTGACTGTCGCAGATATGGATTTTTAATAGCGGGATCTTCCAGTAAGTCAATTTTCTTATTAAACAATATTTCCAGTGCTGACTTTAAATTATAATAATTATCAGCATAATCATATAAGCTGACATTCTTGAAATTTACGATAAAATCAATATCGCTTGATTTATCAAAATTTTCTGTTAAAACAGAGCCGAAAACATATAGCTTATCGACATTGTATCTGTTGCACAATGCGAATAAGCTATCCATATTCTTGTCAATAATGCTCATATTTCAAAAATACAATCATTTTATTGAAATTTAAATGATATCAAAATCTGGCTGCCAGTACAAAATAAGCAAGACATCACCATGTTTACAGTCTACCATAATATTCCGGTAAATAATCTGACAACCACAAATAGCCGTTTTGGCAAACCGACAAACAACTTTTCTTTTAACTTTATAATTACTAAGTTGCAGTTACCTTATTTGTGCTACAAACATTCAATCATAAACAGTTGTATATGAAGTATCTGTCATTTGCATTCCTGATTAGTTGGCTATTGGTATTACCGGCCTGTAAAAAACAGGTCAACACCCAGTTGTGCGACAACAAGGTTGCCGTACTGGACCTGAACCTGCTGGAACAAAACATAGTGCAGAAAGTAGAGGCGGATAGCCCGATGGGCTATGCCTATGTCATAGCCAAAGACGGCCAGGTTGAGCGGCAGGGCGCTGGTGGTCTGGCACGTTCGGCAGCAGAGGGTAACCTGCCTATGACGACCAATAGCATTATGCACATTGCCAGTGTAAGCAAAACCATTACCACAGCAGCTGTATTAAAATTGCTTGAGGACAAAGACCTTGATATAAATGAACATATTTATCCATACCTACCGCCTGGATGGCAGGTGGCTGAAATTACTAAGGCCATTACTTTCAGACAATTGCTTAGACATGAAGTTTCATATCCGATTAAGGGAGAGGGTTCTGTCAGCTACGATAGTTTGCAGGCCTATGCTGAGCGGGGGCTGTCTATTTCTTTGGCCAGCTACAGCAATATCAATCATTCCTTCTTTAGAATTATCATACCACGGTTGTGGGATAAATATCGTCCTGCATCAGGTGGTGCCGGTTATGACTCGGTTTTTACAGCCAGTGTGTATGAAAAATACATTCAGGAAGAGATGTTTCAACCGTTGGGTATAACCGGCACCCTTAACACCATGGGTAACAATAATGTGGTATTGGCCTACTCCGGCACTAATGATAATACCGGCAAATTTGGCCCGGAAGACTACCGCTACCTTTCGGGGGCCTTTGGTTGGCAGATGTCGGCTTACGAAACAGCCAAATTTTGGGCCTACTTGTGGTTTAGTCATGATATCTTAAGCAATAGCATGCAAAAAAGCATGAAAACATTGGAGTTAGGGCTGTGGAATACCACCAGTGGTGAGCATGGCACCTATTATGGCAAACGGGGTGAATGGTTTAATAAGGATGGAAACAGCACAAAACGTGCTTATAATACTTTTGTAATCCTGTATCCCGATAATGTACAGGTTACGCTTTTTACCAACTCTCCCTTAAGCATCAGTATGTCGGGCCTGCTAAGAGATGCTTATGATGAAGCTTTTGTAAGCGAATGCCTTTAGGCCGCCAATAGTAAGGGGCAATAAAAAAGCAACCACCGGCTTAGGTGGTTGCTTTTTTTTAATAACGCTTATTTATCATTCAGTTGCGTTACCGAATTCTTCCACCTGCCGGTCCATATCGCTGTCTTCAGCGCCTACCACTGTGTCATAGACAGCAAATAGGGTGGTGTAGGTAAAAGGTACGGTTACCAGCAAGCCCAATCCGCAAGGAATGGCACTGATAATCATGATAATACCCAGGATGATAAACATAAACAGGAATGACAGAAAATTCTTACCTACCAGCTTACGGCTGGCTTCCATGGCATCCCAGAAGCCCATATTGCGGTCCACAATAAAAATCAACGCCAGCGAGTACGACAAACCTATGTATAACAGATAGATGGCCGCCAGAAGTATCCAGAGTATGGTAATACCGGAAATACTTGAGGACAAGTACTGCATTTCTTCTATAATCTGCTGCGGATCGCTGGAGCTGGTAACCACATCAATAAAACCCTCTGGCAGTACGGCAAAGATTACCAACAGAAAAGCCGGCAGCATCAGCAATATATAAACAAGGCTGTACATAACGATTTCCTTGACATAATTGAAACCACCGAAGAAATCACCAAACTCCCCCTGACCATTGAGCATATTGCGGGTATAGATAAACACACCGGCTATTAAGATATAGTTGAGAATACTGGTCAGGATATTGCCAATTATCGGTATAAGCCCCAGGGTAAAGCCGGCTACAATGCTGATAATCAAAAACACCAGCATAAAACCGATAAAGTTGCCAGCGCCTTTTTTGAAATAATCCCAGCCATCGCCCATGTATTTACCCATTTCAAAACGATAGCCTTCTGTGAGTGCTTGTTCAAGTTTGTCCATAATAGTTTTGGTTAGATTGTACATAAAATTTATAAAAATCGTAGGCGGCATAGCCTACAATCAGTGGCATATAGATAAAGATCAGCGCATTGATGCGGGCCGCTTCGGCCAGGTGGCCGCTGAGCAGGGCAATAGCCGCCCGGTTCAGGCCGCAGCCCCAGCATTCTATACCCAGGGTTGCCTTAAACGGGCAGCCCGGTAACCAAACCGGCAATCCGGCAGCGTTAAGCAATAAGGCCGTCAAGTACAGCCCCAGTAGCCCATAGATGAGCCGGTTTTTGCGTAAATAGCTGGTTAGTATGCTAAGTAAAGTCATCGGTTAGCCAAATTTATGAATATTCGTCTTAATCAATGGTCATTCGCAAAAAATTATGAACTTTAGGTTTTCAACAACTGTGTGCTATGGAATCATTCCTGAATTTCTTTGCCGATATGCCTGCCTGGCAGCGCTTTGTGTGGATTGTCATCTGCCTGCTTTTCTCCTGGGGGCTGGAAGCCCTGTGGCCGCTGCAAAAAATTGACTACCGCAAATGGCGCCATGCCGGGGTCAACTTCGTTTTTCTGGCTACCACCATGCTGATCAACATCGGCTTCGGGCTGGCTACGGTAGGGGTGTTTGCCTGGATAGAGCAGCATCATTTCGGGTTGCTGTATCTGGTGGATTGGCCTTTATGGGCGGAACTGCTGGTGGCTATCCTGATATTTGAGTTTTTCGCCCAGTACCTGGTGCACTACCTGCTGCATAAGGTGCCCTTGCTGTGGCGCGTGCATATGATACACCACAGCGATACCAAAGTAGATGCCACCACCGGCACACGCCACCATCCGCTCGATTTTATGCTGCGCGAAACCTTTGCACTGGTTGCTGTCATCGTAAGCGGAGCGCCCATTGCCTTTTATTTCTTTTACCGTATCTGCACAGTCTTTTTCACCTATTTTACCCATGCCAATTTCTATCTGCCACAGTGGCTCGACAAGCCGCTGAGCTATGTGTTTATTACCCCCAATATGCACAAATTTCATCACCACTACAAGCAGCCCTGGACCGACCGCAACTACGGCAACATCTTCAGTATCTGGGATCGCTTGTTCGGCACCCTCGTTTATGACGACCCGCGTAAGGTACGCTTCGGGCTCGATATGCTCGATGACAGCACCGATGAAGATATTGCCTATCAGTTTAAATTGCCTTTTCGGAAAACCCAAAGACGAGATAATAAAGGTTAAAATAGTTTTTTTTAAAGCCTGAAGGTATAACGTAGCTTCACGATCAACTGGCTGGTATGCAACTGCCAGTTTTCGTTCATATCCTGCACAGTATTGTGATTGTACACAATATAAAAATCGCCCAGTGGCAGGAAGATATAATGCAGGCGGGTATTTACGCCAATCGATTCTGAATCGGTATCATACTGCACAAAGCTGTTGAGTTGCAGGTCGGGGGTGATGTTGAAGCGTACCCGGCCGCCTACCAGTATCTGGTCGAAACTGCCCCACGGCAGGTCGCCTACATTGCGGATACCCGAAAATTCAAAGGTCAGCACTTTCAGGGGGTTCCAGTTGAGCTCCAGCTCGTAAGTATTGAGCAGGCCGTCATAAAAGGTGCCGAACCACCAGGTGGCCTGGCCGTTGAGCTTGCGTTTGGCGGCAAAGCCGGCCTCCAGGCGGTAGCGCATAAAGTGGTAAGCCCCGGCCGGAATTGTCACCCCATCGGCAATTTCAAAATCATAAGGCAGGTTGTCACCGGTAGGCACGAAATTGGCCTCTACGCGGTCGCCACTCTCCAGGCGCCAGTTGATGGGTGCGGTAAACACCCGGTAGGTCTCCCAGTTGCCTTGAAGATCGGTAATGTACGAGACAAACAGCTCGTGAAACATCTGCCGCAACCAGGGCCACTCGGGCCGTGGGGCGTAGGTAAGGCCAAAGCGCAGGCTGTTCATTGCCTTGCGCGGTACAAAGCCTAGTGATGGGTCAAAGGCATCACCTATGCGGGTATATACAAAGGCTATGTCCCAAAGATCGTTAGGGTAGTCAATTTTGAGCGAGAAGGCCGTTTGGTCGCCACTCAGGTCCTGGCGGTCGGTGTACAGGTAAGAGGCCCCCACCAGAAAATTCTTATCGCCCTTGAAACTTGTCGTTTGGTAGGTAAAGTCGGCACCACCCATGTAGCTGCCCGGCCGCCCCAGCGGGTCGCCAAAGGTGGCAATAACCCCGGCAGCGGATTCCTTAAGGATGTTCTGGCGGATGCGCACTACCCCCATCTGGGTCCGGGGAACATCTATATCGGTGGTAGTGAGGGCATCGGTGCCCACCACCAGGCCGCCAAAAGCGGTGCGGTTTATGCGGCCGTTGACCTTGCCACCCAGAATTATCGGTATCTGGTTGCCGGCATAGAGGCCGATCCTGCGGCTGTAAAAAGGGATGATGGTACGCCTGAGGCCGAGCCCAAACTCGAAAATATCGGCCCCTTCGAGGAAGAAAGTGCGTTTTTCGGGAAAAAACAGTGGAAAACGGGTGAGGTTGGTCTGGCGGCTGTCCACCTCGGTTTCGGCAAAATCGGTATTGGCAGTAAGCGAAGCGACAATATTGGGGCCGATGCGCTGATTGATATCCAGGCTGGGCTCAAAGTCAAAATGCTGGCTGGTACCCTCGTCCGAAGCCGGGCCCGTTTCGGTATAGCGCCCCACCACCGAAGGGCGTATGCTGGTGCCCCAACCATAATTGAAATCGGGCAGGCCGCTAAGCAGCCCCGCTTTGCTGGTTTGGGTAAACCACTGGTCGCGAATCACATTCGACCAGCGTATGGTTTCCTGCAGGCGTTGGATTCTGCGCTCCACATTAAAGCCCCATTCATGCAGGCCTTTTTTGTAGTTGATACTCTGAATCGGGATTTTGATTTCGGCCACCCAGCCGCTGTCGCTGATATGCGCTTTGGCTTCCCATACGCCATCCCAATTTTTGTTTTCGCCCTCACCACGGTTACTTACCAGGGCATCGTAGCGGGCGCCATTGGGGTTTACGGCAAAAATATAACCCGATTGGCCGTCACGCATGGGGTCGAGCACAATGCGGATATGATCTTCGTAGCGCAGGTCGGCATCGCGTAGCTTCGAAAAGCTGACAATCTAATCGGGCTCCGGATCATAACATATAATGCCCAGATAGATATTCTTTGGCTCGGCCAGCACGCGTATTTCAGTTTTGCCGGCAGGCGTACCGCCCTCTACCGGTACGGTGGTGTGCAACCCGGTGAGCACCGGAGCCTGCTGCCAGCCAGGCTCATTGAGGTTGCCGTCTAACTTGATAGCGCCCTGTACCCGGCCGGCTTGCAGGGTAGGTGGCTCAAAATCCTGGCTCATAGCCAAAACCGGCAAAAGCACAAGCCAGACAAAAAAAATTGGCCGCATAAAATCATTTTTTTCTATAACAAAGTTAGCCGATAAAAGCGGTATAAGAAATGCTTTTTACACGAGCTACAGCAGATAAAAGAGAAGAAAGAGCAACAGCAAAAAAATGGCAATAAACTGGAATAAACGGTTGGGGCGGGGGAACTCATAGCCACATACCGGACAGGTTTTGGCCGCCTTATCGATCTTCATGGCGCAAGACGGGCACTCTTTTTTCATGGCGGCAATTTAAACCAAAATTCTTAAATTTGATTGACAAATACACTGCTATGGGTTGTCCGTCCGGAAAAAGGGGATATTTCAGCGAGGGCGAAGTGCAGGAAGCGCTGATCCGTTCGCAGATAGGATTTGCCAGACCGGCTGTCAACTATTACCGCTGTGATGACTGTGGCGATTATCACCTGACCTCGCAAGGGGAGCGGCACCCACTGCTGGACGAGCCTGATACCCGCGATCGCATTAAACGTGAGCAGTGGGAACAAGAATGGCACAATCGCTTTAAGTAACAGAAGAGCGGGAAGGCTCCTGCGGTATTAATGGCAGTTGAAAGATGTATGATTGCAGATTTTTGATTTTTCCAACTTCCATTATCATACATCTAACCTCAGTCTTCCGGCCTCAGACTTCAGTCCTCCGGCCTCAATCATCCTTATGCTCCAGGTACTTTTTGGTAATAAAGTAGCGGTAGGCAATAATCACCTTGTCGAATTTGCTCAGCTTATTCAAATCACGCTGGCTATAGCGGGGTAGCAGGTATTTGTTGAGCCTGGCCAGTGCACGGAAGAAGATTTTTATCATCGCGAAGATTTTAACTGCAAAAATCCAAATCTTTTATTGAAAAAGCTCGTTATTCGTATGTAGGTTTGTACGTTTAACAAGTTTTTTTAATTCTATGTATAAGATAGATCCCGAGTATATTGCTTTCCTGGAAAGCTGGCATCAAATCATGTATATCCTGGCCGGTTTATCCCTGGCCATGTCATTAGGTATTTTTTTCTACCACAAAATCAAAGTTGCCGCTATCAAAACCTACAAAGGCAAGTACGATTATATCCTCATGCACCAGGTAAGAGCCTATCAGTATGTAGTGTATGCCTTTGCAGCCGCCTTGTTTTTTTACGGCAATACCATAGGTGATGCATTTATCGTAAAGAGTATAGTTTATGTCTTTGTGCGGGCCTTTATCAGTTTGTGTGTGGCTACACTGGTGGCCTATGTTTCTTACCTTATTCTTAAATTCTACTACCCGGGTGTCATGGACAAGCAGTTGCGCAAGCTACGCTATGCCCCACGCATATCTTCGGCCGGCAATGAAATGCGTCTGCTTAGCGAGGAAGAAGAAGACGTGCACCTGGATGCCGGTATGCAGGCCGAGGAGAATGTGTTTTCAGTAGATTACGATGTATGGGTAGATGAAAAAACCGGTGAGGTGAAAATCGAGAAATATGCTGGTTATCTGGAAGCGCTGGAATGCGGCTCGTGCGGCTTCAAAACACTTACCCTGCAAAGCGAAGAGATTGTAAAACCGGCAACAGAGAAAGAAGAAGGCGAACTCATCAGGCACTATAAATGCAAGTATTGCGGGGCTGAACGCCATACCAAATACCCCATCGCCCGTATTATCAAATCCGAGTCAGAATACAAACTACCCGATGATTATGTGCTGAAAGGACAGCGCAAGGTAAAGTCCATCATGATAGAGATTATCTCTACCAAAGGCGATAAAAAGGAGTATTTCTTCCAGAACACCAAGCAAGCCAGCGAATTCCTGGCTCAATTCGATTTCGACAAGGACGCTTAGGCGATTTTTTGGCCCGATTATGGTTATTTTTGTTAAAGCGTAGGCTTTGTTGTGCCTGATTTATGAATAAACAAACCGTTGATATGATCAAGAAACAATTGCTTTATATACTGCCGTTGGCATTGCTGGCAGCCGGTTTTGCTTTGTTGCCTTTTCGCTCCGATGAACTTAAGCCTATCGTGCCGGCTGTTGAAGAACCTGCTTTCGAGCTGGCCTTCCCGGTCAATGATACCATCACCATTCTAAAGCCTGAGCGCAAAAACAAGGCCGAGACCCAAATGGTGGTACGCCTGCTGGATGCCTACCACTACCGCAAGCTGCCGCTCAACGATTCGGTTTCCAATGTTGTCTATCAAAACTACCTGGATGCCCTGGACAATATGCGCCTCTACTTTACCGCT
This sequence comes from Cyclobacteriaceae bacterium, assembly GCA_015488485.1. Lineage (GTDB taxonomy): Bacteria > Bacteroidota > Bacteroidia > Cytophagales > Cyclobacteriaceae > S012-113. Next base: position 46,519 of record WFNR01000064.1, read on the forward strand.
GCCGATATTGCCGCCTTCAAGCGCTACCAATACGAATTTGATGATTACCTGAAAGAAGGCGAGCTGGCAGCTCCTTATCAAATATTTGCCGTTTTCAAGGAGCGCTATTATCAGCGCCTGGCTTATGTAGATGAATTACTGGCGGCCAATAAGTTCGATTTTACCCTTGATGAAGAGTTCGTGTTCGACCGCGACAGCCTGCCCTGGCCGGCCGATGAAGCAGCCATGAACGAAGTGTGGCGCAAGTATATCAAAAACGAACTACTGAACCTGAAACTCACCGGCAAGACTACCGAAGAAGCCATAGAGGTGCTGCAAAAGCGCTACAAGCAATACAAGAAGGTGATAGCACAGTACAAGTCATCGGATGTGTATCAGGTGTTTATGAACAGCTATACCGAGACCTACGATCCGCATACCAGCTATTTTAACCCCATTACGGCCGAGAATTTCGATATTGAAATGAGCAAATCGCTGGAAGGGATAGGTGCCCGCCTCAGCAAAGATGGCGATTACACGGTGGTAGTAGGGGTGATACCAGGTGGGCCGGCTTTTAAGAGTAATCAGATACACGAAAACGACAAGATTGTTGGCGTAGGCCAGGGCGAGGACGGAGAGATCGTAGATGTAGTGGGCTGGCGCAACGATGACGTGGTGCAATTGATCCGCGGTAAAAAGGGCACGGTGGTGCGCTTAAGCATCCTGAAGGCCACCGATGGACCGGGCGCAACGCCTACCATTGTTACCCTGGTGCGCGATAAGGTGAATATTGAAGATGCCCGTGCAGAAAGCAAGGTATATGAGTTTCTTTATAATGACAAGGTTTTTAAACTGGGGGTAATCAATATCCCATCCTTTTACAAAGACTTTCAGGCCGCCCGCATGGGCAATGCCAATTTCAACTCCACCACCCGGGATGTGCGCAAGTTGCTGGCCGACTTGAAAAAGCAACAGATAGACGGCCTGCTCATCGACCTGCGAAGAAATGGCGGAGGCGCCCTCGATGAAGCCGTAGAGCTTACCGGCCTGTTCATCAAAGACGGCCCTGTAGTGCAGGTGCGCGACTATCAGGGTCGCCTGAGTGTAGAGAAAGATCAGGATGATGGGGTGTACTTTGATGGCCCTCTGACCGTACTTACCAGCCGCCTGAGTGCCTCAGCTTCGGAAATCTTTGCGGCCGCTATTCAGGACTACCAGCGAGGCCTGGTAGTAGGTGAGCAGTCGTTTGGCAAAGGCACCGTGCAAAACCTCATAGGACTGCAACGCTATGTGCCGCAAGAGGAAGAAAAACTCGGCCAGCTTAAACTCACCATAGCCAAGTTTTACCGGGTAAGTGGCGGTAGCACCCAGCACAAAGGGGTAAGTCCCGACATAGAAATGCCATCACGCTATGACAAGTCGGTGGTGGGGGAGAGCGCCTATCCCAGTGCCCTGCCGTGGGATCATATTGCGCCCGGTAAGTACCGCCCGGTGAAAATTGTGGACAAGCAGTTGATTAACAAGTTGCGTAAGCAATACAAGCAACGCCTTAAAGATGACCCCGATTTGCAGCAATTGGTAAATGAAGCCGAGCGCATGCTGGCCAACCAACGCAAAAAGAGCGTATCGCTCAATGAGGCCAAACGTAAAGCCGAGCAGGAAGAGGAAAACAAACTGAAGCAACAAAAAGATGAGTCGGTTTATACCAAACCGGAACCTGACGATAGTCCGCCCAAAGAGCTAAAACTCAAAGATTTGTACCTGGAAGAGAGTTTGTTTATTTTGGCTGACATGGTGAACCAACTCAATGCCTGATAATTATGCCACATGAGTGAAGAGCTCCTAAAAGCGATCGTCAAGCTCTTTGCCATTGTGGCCAAAGAGCGCATCACTGATGCCGAGCGCAGCAATGTTCGCGATTTTCTGGCGATTCATCTCAGTCACGAACTCATACCAGAGTATATGGAGCTGTTCGAACAGCTCATAAAAGAAACAGGTAGCGATTTTCTCGAAAATATTGAACACCCCGATGCCGATACCAAAGAATTTGTTGGCGACTGGGCCAATATTATGGCTCTTTGTCGGCTCATTAACCAGGGGCTTACCAAGCAGCAGAAGATCGTCCTGTTGCTTAAGCTGATTGAGCTTATGCTGCAAGACGGTAAGATATCCGAACGGCAGAGCAATCTGATCTTTTATATCGGCAGCACCATCAAGATTACCCAGGAAGAGATAGACCTGATAATTGCTTTTCTGCAGGCCACTACACCGGCCGATTTGCGAGGCAATCATTTTCTGGTGGTGGACAACAACCAGGAAAAATATACATACCGCTGCAAGCATATTATCAGGCCACGGATTTTCGGCTACCTTTTCGTGTTACGGATACCGGGCGAAGAAACCTATTTTATCAAATACCTGGGCAATATGGCCCTGACTCTCAACGGTCATCATTTCCGTAGCCATAAGACCTATGTTTTTCCTCCGGGCAGCACTATCCGCGGGCAGAATATGCGCCCCTTGTTTTACTCGGAGGTGGTCAGTGAATTTATCTACAACGAAGAGGCCAGCCGTCTTAGCTTTATCGCCCGCGATATCTCGCACACCTTTCGCTCCGGCTACAAAGCGCTGCACAAAATCAATATAGCGGAAGAAGGCGGCCGCCTGATCGGGCTGATGGGGGTGTCCGGCTCGGGCAAGTCCACCCTGATGAGCATCCTCAACGGCATGATTAAGCCCAGCTCGGGCCGGGTAACCATCAATGGCCTGGATGTACATACCCAGCAGGATGAATTGAATGGGGTTATCGGTTACGTGCCGCAAGACGACTATCTGATAGAAGAGCTGACCGTGTACGAGAACCTGTACTATGCGGCCCGCCTCACCTTTGCCAACCACAGCAAGGAGCAATCGCATCGCCTGGTGATGCAGACCCTGAAAAGCCTGGGGCTCACCGAAATCAAAGACCTGGTAGTGGGCAACCCCCTGAACAAAACCATTAGCGGAGGGCAGCGCAAGCGCATCAATATCGGCCTGGAGCTGCTGCGCAAGCCAGAGATTCTGTTTGTCGATGAGCCAACCTCCGGTCTGTCATCACGCGATTCGGTCAATATCATGGACCTGCTCAAGGAGCTTTCGCTGCAGGGAAAAATGGTATTCGTGGTTATCCACCAGCCCTCATCCGATATCTACAAAATGTTTGATACGCTCATTATTCTGGATGTGGGCGGCTACCAGATATACTATGGCAACCCCGAAGAGGCGCTGGTGTACTTCAAGACCATGGTTAATATGGTGAACAAGGAGCAGGGTGCCTGTACCCTGTGCGGCAATATCAACTCAGAATTGATTTTTGATATTATCGAGGCCCGCGTGGTGGATGAATACGGCAAGTTGACCGACAAGCGTAAAATACCTCCGGAACAGTGGTACGAACTGTTTTTGCAACACATAAAAAGGCCGCAAATACAGGAGCGCCATGATAAGCTCAACATAGCCCAGGCAATACCTTCACGATTCAAGCAGTTTTTGGTATTTGCCGCCCGTGATGTCAAAACCAAGCTCAAAAACAACCAGTACCTGTTGTTTACCTTTACCGAAGCACCCTTGCTGGGCTTTTTTCTGGCTTTTCTGGTTAAATATTACGAGACCATTGACGACCAGAAAGTCTATTTGTTTGTCCGCAATATGAATATTCCGGTGTACTTCTTTATGGCGGTGATTGTGGCTTTGTTTATGGGGCTTACCCTTAGTGCCGAGGAGCTGCTCAAAGACCGGATGATCCTGCAGCGCGAGCGCTTTTTGCACCTAAGCCGAATGAGCTACCTGGTGTCCAAGATGGGCATCCTGCTGGTTATATCAGCCATACAAACCATTAGTTTTGTGTTGGTGGCGCATTATATTCTGGAAGTCAAAGGCATGCATTTTACCACGTGGATGATGCTCTTCAGCCTGTCGTTTTATGCCAATGTGCTGGGGCTGATTATCTCTTCGGCCTTCAATTCGGCCGTCACCGTTTATATCCTGATTCCTATTTTGATAATCCCGCAACTGATTCTGAGCGGTGTTATCATCAACTTTGAAAATTTTAACTACCGGGTAACCAGCGAAAAGCACATTCCTTACAGTGGTGACCTGATCGCTTCACGCTGGGCCTACGAGGCGCTGGCCGTGGAGCAGTTTACCCAAAACCAATACAACAGGATTTTTTATCCCTATGACCGGGAGATAAACCTGAGTAATTATAAACGCAACTATTACATTCCCGAACTGGAAAACCAACTGGGTAATGTATTCAACAATATCAACAACACCACCGATCCGCAGGTAGTGGCCAGTGTAGATCGCAGCCTGCGTATCCTGCGCAACGAAATTATGCGCGAATTGCACAAGGTAGGCCATGAAGAGTTGCCTGAGTATGTCAAGCTCACCCGCGAGTTGTTCGATGAACAAACCTACCGGGCTACCAAGGAATTTCTAACCGTGCTCAAGCAATTTTACGCTATCAAATCAAGCCGCTGGCTACAGAAAAAAGACAGCGTGATTAACCATTGGGTATCTCTACCCGGTGGTCAGCAAAAGCTGGAGGCTTTGCGCAATGCTTATCATAATGAAAAAATGGCCGAAATGGTGGAAAACCGCTATGCCCAGGAGCGCGTGCAGGTACTCGATGACGGCTTACGCAGAAAAATATATCCGATCTACGATAAGCCGCGCACCTATAAATATTTCGACATCGATACCAAATTCTACATGCCGGAAAAAGTAGCCTTCGGACAGGTATTTAGCACTTACTGGACCAATGTGGTGATTATCTGGATCATGACGGTGTTCCTTGTGGTTATCTTGTATTTCGACTGGTTGCGCAAGCTTGTGGATGGCATTGCCGAATTCAGGGAATACCGGCTCAAAAAATTTCGCGCCATGCTATCCGCTGGTAAAAAATAATGCCGGCCGGGCTTGTATAATTCCGAAACAGCTTTAGCTTTGCCGCATAATGATGACACAAGCTATATACTGGTGGTGGTATGCTCCTTTTTCCCACAGGGAAGATAGGGCATAGCCCAGGTATATGGTAAAGCATACACGCGGCTTGTCGGACTTCCCGGCAAGCCGTTTTTTTTTGACAGAATTATTAAAAACCAAAAATGAAAATTCAAACACATATTCATCGCCAGCTCTCCGACACGCTTACTCCGGTCAATGCCCTGCTGGCCGTGCGTGAGCAATACCCGCTGGTGATGCTGCTCGAGAGCTCCGATTATCAGAGCAAAGAAAACAGCTACTCGTTTCTGGGGTTTGCCCCGCTGGCGTCAGCCCGGGTATCGAAGGGGCGTTTTAGCAGTACCCTTGGGCACGATTTCGACCTGCTGCATGGTGATACCGATCTGGTGGCGGCTATGGATGCTTTTCGTCAGTCGTTTACCTTGCTTAACGAGGATCAGGAAGTGCAGCGCTTTAATGGCCTGTTCGGTTACACCGGTTTCGAGGCCGTGGCCTGGTTTGATGAGCACAGTTTTACCGGACAGGAGGTAGCAGGACTGATACCCGACCTGCAATTTCATTTCTTTGCCTATCTGGTTGTTTTCGACCACTATAACAGCCGGCTTACCATTCTGGAAAACCAACTGGAAGACAGCCCTTCACAACTGGAAGAAGTTATTACCTTAATCAACAAGCCGGGGCGGCCGGTGTACCCGTTCCGGGCCGGGGCAGCCACCGCCAATATGAGCGATGCCGACTATATGCAGTTGGTGAGCAAAGCCAAAGCGCATTGTCAGCGTGGTGATGTCTTCCAGTTGGTGTTGTCGAGGCGCTACCGCCAGTCCTACCGGGGTGATGATATCAATGTGTACCGGGCGCTGCGGGCTATCAATCCATCGCCTTATCTGTTTTATTTCGATTATGGCGATTTTAAAATCATGGGCTCCTCACCCGAGGCGCATTTGATCATCAAAGGCTGGCAGGCCGAGATACACCCCATTGCCGGTACGGTATTGCGCACTGGCGATAATGAAACCGACCATGCAGCCGCTTTGCAACTGGTAGCTGATCCTAAGGAGAATGCCGAGCACAACATGCTGGTGGACCTGGCACGCAACGACCTGGCACGTCACTGCCGTAATGTGCGGGTGTCGCGTAACAAGGTGATCCAGTACTTCAGCCATGTAATTCATCTGGTGTCAAAAGTAGTGGCCGATAAGCCGCCAGCAGTCAGCTCTTTTCGCGTCTTTGCCGACACCTTTCCGGCCGGTACCCTCACCGGAGCCCCCAAGCACAAGGCCATTGAGCTCATTCATACCTATGAGCCGCAGCCAAGGGGTTTTTATGGTGGGGCAATCGGTTATATGAGCTTTAGCGGAGATATGAACATGGCCATTACCATCCGTACGGTGATGGCCAAAGACAACAATTTGTACTACCAGGCAGGAGCCGGTATTGTAATCGACTCACAGGAAGAAAAAGAGCTGCTGGAAGTGCAAAATAAACTGGCGGCTATTCTGGCAGCTATTAAAATGGCCGAAGAACTATGAGCAGGGTACTGATTATCGATAATTTCGACTCGTTTACCTACAACCTGGTACACCTGGTTGAGCAGGTGAGTGGCGTGCGGCCCGATGTGCTACGCAACAACAGCCGGGCGCTGGACGATCTCTCTGACTATACGCACCTCATTCTCTCGCCCGGCCCCGGCATTCCGCAGGAGGCCGGCCGCCTGCTGGAGGTAATCGGGCGTTATGCCAGCGAAAAAGCCATGCTGGGTGTGTGTCTGGGCCATCAGGCCATTGCCGAGGCCCTTGGCGGTAAACTGCGCAACCTGGACAAGGTGTATCATGGGGTAAGCGATACCATGAAGATTATCAAGCTGGACGAGCCCCTTTATGCCGGTATGCAGGACTTGTTTACGGCCGCCCGTTACCACTCCTGGGTGGTGGATAAGCAGGCCTTACCGGCTGAATTTGACATCAATTGTATAGATGGCGAAGGTGAGATTATGGGCCTGAGCCACCGGCAATACCGCCTGAAAGGGGTGCAATTTCATCCGGAAAGCTACTTGTCGGAGTTCGGTGACAAGATTATGCATAACTTTTTGAAAATGTGATTATTAAAAATATTTATTTAGAGTATCTATGAAAGAAATAATCAACCTGTTGATCGAGCATAAACCGCTGAACAGCGCCCAGGCACGCGACACCATGATGCGCATCGCCAACGAGGAGTTTAGCGATGCCGAGATAGCCGCCTTTCTCACTACTTACCTGATGCGCGCCATTACCCTGGACGAGCTGGCCGGCTTTCGTGATGCCCTGATGGAGCTGGCCGTAAAGCCCGATCTGGGGCAGGAGCCGGCCATTGACCTGTGCGGAACCGGTGGCGATGGTAAAAACACCATTAATATCTCCACCTTAACGGCCCTGGTAGTGGCGGCAGCCGGCTACCGGGTCATCAAGCATGGCAATTATGGCGTTTCTTCAGTGTCCGGTTCATCCAATGTGCTTGAATACCTGGGTTACACCTTTACTGCCGATACCGGCCGGCTGCAGCGTCAGCTTGAAAAACACAATATTTGCTTCCTCCATGCCCCGCTATTTCATCCGGCTATGAAAGCCGTAGGGCCGGCCCGCAGAAGCCTGAAAGTAAAGACATTCTTTAATTTGCTTGGGCCTCTGGTTAATCCGGCCGCACCTTCGCATCAACTGGTGGGCGTGTATAGCTTGCAGGTAGCCCGTCTGTATCAAAACTTTTTGCCTTTGCTGAACAGGCAGTTTGCCATTGTGCACGCCCTCGATGGTTACGATGAAATCACCCTGACCGGTGCGGCCAAGGTAATTGGCAATGATAAGGAGCAAATGCTTAGCGCCAGCGATTTCGGCTATTCAACCACCCGTCCGGAAGACTTGTTTGGCGGTAATACGGTAGCCGAGGCGGCTGAAATATTTATACAGGTATTAAACGGCCGGGGCACTACCGCCCAACAACAGGTAATCACCGCTAATGCTGCCCTGGCCATCCAATGCTTCGAGCCGCAGCGCCCCTTGGCCGAATGTGTGGCGCAGGCCGAAGAGGCCTTGCAAAGCGGCCGTGCTTTACAGGTTTTTAAAGGATTAACACAATGAGCAATATCCTGGATACCATCATCGCCCATAAACGCACCGAGGTAGCGCAGACCCAAAAGCAAAAGCCCCTGACCGCCCTGATAAAGGAAGCAGGCCATAGGCCGGCCCCACGTAGCATGCGCAGCGCTATCCTCAACGGCAGCGGCCTGATAGCCGAGTTTAAGCGGGCTTCACCCTCCAAAGGTTTGATTCGTCCGCAGGCCGATCCGGCTGCCATAGCTGCCTCTTATGAAAAGGCAGGCGCCTCGGCCGTATCGGTGCTTACCGACCGCAAGTTTTTCCGGGCCCAAAACAGCGACCTGCCGGCTGTTGCAGACACTGTGGAATTGCCGGTCTTGCGCAAGGATTTTATAATTGATACCTATCAGGTTGCCGAAGCACGGGCCATGGGGGCCGACTGTATCCTACTCATTGCATCCGTACTGACCAAAAGCCAGTTGGCCCAATTGCTGGACGTAGCCACCGACCTGGGACTGGAAGCGCTGGTAGAAGTGCACCGCCCCGAAGAACTTGATAAATTATGCGGCAGAGAGACACTGATAGGGGTGAACAACCGCAATCTGGATAATTTTACAGTAGATATACAGGTGTCGCTGGCACTGGCGCCCCTGCTGGGCGATACGGTGGTAAAAGTAACGGAAAGCGGACTGAGTAGTGCCAGTCACCTGCAAGAGTTGGTCAGAGCCGGCTTCAGCGGCTTTCTGGTGGGCGAGAACCTGATGCGTGCGGCTGACCCCGGAGCGGCCTGTGCTGATATGGTAGAAGCTATCAAACAAGCTAAAAATGCTGGTTAAAGTCTGTGGTATCACCGATCGGGAACAATACAGCCGGCTCGACAGCCTGGGGGTGGACATGCTGGGCCTAAACTTCTACCATGCCTCACCGCGTTATGTGGCGCCCGGAGATCCGGTAAGCCGCCTGTCCGGCAGGGCAAGCAAGGTGGGTATATTTGTCAACCCCTGTGTAGATCGCACGCTGGCTACTATCAAGGCCTGTGGTCTCGATTATGTGCAGTTGCATGGTGCCGAATCCGTGGCCTTTTGCAGGCAAATGAAAAAACATGCCGGTGTTATCAAAGCCTTTGGCATTAATGATGCCTTTGATTTTGCTGTGCTCAACGAGTACGCGACTACTGTTGACTACTTTCTTTTTGATACACGCAGCAGCCGCTATGGCGGCTCGGGGCGTAAGTTCAATTGGCAAAAACTGGCGGAGTATGATCTGGAGGTACCTTTCCTGCTAAGTGGCGGCCTGGCTCCTGACGACTGGCCGGCCTTGCGTGCTTTCAGTCATCCGCAATGGGCAGGCATAGATATTAACAGTGGTTTTGAGACAGGCCCCGGCAATAAAGACCTGGCAGCCGTGGCCGCTTTTTTAGAAAAGATAAAGTTATGAAAAATCCTGACGAACAAGGTTTTTATGGTGAATACGGAGGCGCATTTGTACCGGAAATGCTTTACCCCAATGTAGCCGAATTACAGGCAAAATATCTGGAAATACTGGCACAAGCTGATTTCCAGCAGGAGTTGCAGCAGTTGTTGCATGCCTATGCCGGGCGGCCTAGTCCGTTGTATTATTCGGGCTATTTGTCTGCTAAATATGGCGGTAAAATCTACCTCAAGCGCGAAGACCTGAATCACACCGGGGCGCACAAGATCAACAATGCCCTGGGTCAGATCCTGCTGGCGGCACGAATGGGTAAGCAAGAGATTATTGCCGAAACCGGTGCCGGACAGCATGGCGTGGCTACGGCTACCGCTGCCGCCCTGATGGGCATGCCCTGCAAGGTGTTTATGGGTGAGGTGGATATGGCCCGCCAGGCGCCCAACGTAGCACGCATGCGCATGCTGGGGGCCGAGGTGGTGGCCGCCACTTCGGGCAGTCGCACCCTTAAAGATGCCACCAACGAGGCCATCCGCTACTGGATCAACAACCCGGAGGCCTACTACCTGATTGGCTCGGTGGTGGGGCCGCACCCGTACCCCGATCTGGTAGCGCGGCTGCAAGCTGTGATCAGCGCTGAACTGCTGGAGCAAGTGCCGGCACATTCCGGCCGGCCGCTACCCGATAAAGTGGTAGCCTGCATCGGGGGAGGTAGCAATGCTGCCGGAGCCTTTTATCATTATATCGAACAGCCTGATGTGCAACTAATTGCCGTAGAAGCGGGAGGCAAGGGCATCGCCTCCGGGCAGTCGGCCGCCACCAGCCAGTTGGGGAGTATAGGCATCATCCACGGTAGCCGCACCCTGTTGATGCAGGATGCAGACGGGCAGATTATTGAGCCGTATTCGATATCGGCCGGCCTTGACTATCCGGGAATCGGGCCTATGCATGCTCACCTGATCAGCAGCGGCCGGGCGCAGGTATATAGCATCAACGATGACCAGGCGCTGGCAGCCGGAGTGGCCTTGAGTCGCCATGAGGGTATCTTGCCTGCCCTGGAATCGGCTCATGCGCTGGCCGTATTGCCCGAGCTGGACATCCATCCCGATGACATAACCGTAGTGTGCCTTTCCGGCCGGGGCGACAAAGACTTACAGACTTATCTCGATTATTTACATATCAATGACTGATTTACAGCAATTTATACAAAGTAAAAAAGAGGGTATTCTGAACATATTCTTTACAGCCGGTTACCCGCACCTGGACAGCACTTTGGTCATAGCCCGGCAGCTGGCTGCCGCGGGGGTAGAGCTGGTGGAAATCGGCATGCCCTATTCCGATCCGCTGGCTGATGGCGCCACCATTCAGCAAAGCAGCGAGCAGGCCTTGCGCAATGGCATGAATCTGGCAATCCTGTTTGAGCAGGTAAAGCAAATCAAAGAAGAAACAGGTTTACGCATCGTGCTGATGGGTTATCTGAATCAGATGCTGCGCATGGGTGAGGAGCGCTTTTTGCAAAATTGCCGGGATAGTGGCGTTGACGGACTGATAATCCCCGATTTACCGATGGAGGTCTATCAAAGTCAGTACCAGGAGTTGTTTGGCCGTTATCAGCAGGCCATTTCCTTTTTGATAACCCCACGCACATCCGTGGAGCGCATCAGGCTGGCCGACAGGCTGAGCAGCGGTTTTGTATATCTGGTAGCCGACAACAGTATTACCGGAAAGATAACTGATGACTTTAGCCCGCGACAGGAAGCCTATTTCAAGCGAATCAGAGATATGCAACTGACATCACCGGTGCTGATTGGCTTCGGTATTCGTACCGCCCGGCACTTCCGGGCAGCTTGTCGTTTTGCCCAGGGGGCTATTGTAGGCAGTGAATTTATCCGGCAACTCAGTGGTGGCGTGGACGATGAAAAAATCAGGCGATTTGTAAAAAATATTGGACGTAAACCATAAGAATGGAAGTGGCACTAGCGCCAAACAACCGGTTACATAAAGGGTCTGGCCGGGAGAGTTGGCAAGTCTTATTTTAGCAGAAAAAAACGATGAATAAAACCATTACCTTTTTGTTTATGTTGACCACGGTGGCACAAGTTGTGGCCCAACCCGTGCCACCGGCTGCTGACAATCGGCTCTATGAGATGATTGAGGCCGTTTCGCCCGCCAGAATAGAACAGGATATCCGCAAGCTGGTTAGCTTCGGCACGCGTAACACTCTCTCCGATACTGTTTCCGGCACCCGTGGTATTGGTGCAGCCCGCAGGTGGATAAAAAGTGAATTTGAACGGATAAGCCGGCAATGTGGCGGTTGTCTTACTGTATTCGAGCAACGCACCCTGGTGCCGGGCAATCCGGAGTCGCGCATCAAGGAGGATACCTGGGTGGTGAACATTATTGCTATACAAAAAGCCGCCAAGCCTGCAAACCGCTATGTGATTATAAGTGGTGATATCGACTCAAGGGCCTCAAATGCCAGCGATGGCCTTACCGATGCCCCTGGCGCCAACGACAACGCCTCGGGGATGGCCGGTGTGTTGGAAGCCGCCCGGGTGTTAAGTCAATATACTTTTAACGCCAATATTGTTTATGCCGGCTTGTCGGGTGAGGAGCAGGGCTTGTATGGCGGCAAGCACCTGGCGCAAAAAGCTAAGGATGAAGGCTGGCAGATAATTGGTGTGCTGAATAACGATATGATTGGTAATATCGAAGGCATAGACGGGGTAATAGCCAACAACTCCTTCCGTATTTTTTCAGAACCCACCCCTGTTACCGAAACGGAACGTCAAAGACGCATGCGCAGGTTTTACGGAGGTGAAGTAGATGGCATATCCCGCCAATTGGCACGTTATGTAGCCCGTCTAACCGACCAGTATATGGTAAATCTTGAGCCGATTATGATTTACCGGCTCGATCGCTTCGGGCGTGGTGGCCACCACCGGCCGTTCAATGATTTGGGCTATGCCGGCATCCGTATTATGGAAACGCACGAGAACTACAACCGTCAACATCAGGATATTAGAGTCGAAAACGGTATCAAATACGGAGATGTAATAGAAGGGGTAAACTTTGACTATGCTGCCAAGCTAACGGCCGTAAATGTAATTACTTTGGCCTCTCTTGCCTGGGCGCCTGCCGCTCCACGTCAGGTAAAGATAGGGGGGGCAGTGCAACCTCATACCACTCTTACCTGGGAGTCACCGGCCGATGACAGCCGGGTGGCCGGCTACAAAATATACTGGCGCGAAACTACCGCACCCCAATGGCAACATAGCCGGTTTGTTGGCAAGGTAAATGAATTTACCTTGCGCGGTCTCATAATCGACAACTATTTGTTTGGGGTGGCGTCTGTAGATGCCGAAGGCCATGAGAGTGTAGTGGTTTTCCCGTCAGGATTAATCCGTAACAAGCGGTAAATTTCCAGGCTTTTGCTATTTTAGCTTTTGTGAAAGCACGGCTGTTGTTTTTGTTCGTTATATTTTTTATCCGGCATTTGGCTTTAGCACAATCTTTGCCACAAGGCGACTACAACTGGCAGACGGAAGCCGATTACCGGCAGTACGAAGATGAAGTGCTGGCCACCATAGAATGGCTGGAAGAAAACCCCATTGCCACCACCGATAACGATACCAAGGCCATGACGGCCTTTGTCCTTGCCTGGTTGGCAGGCGTGCCCTATATCACAGTTGCCTATAATGATATTTTTCTGGAAAGCATTGCCAACAGCAAGAAGTACCGGTTTGCCGAAAAATTCCGGGTTACCTATTTGTTGGGAAAAGCCTATTACTATATCAAACATCCGGACAACCCTGATGAGGCGGAAGCTTGTGCCCGTGGCATAACCGGTATGGTGAAGGTTTATGAAGAACTGAAAAAAGTGGACCCTTCGGTACAACACTGGCGCCTGGAGAAGTACAGTCGTCTATACCACAATGGCAAACTACTGACCTACGTAAGGCGCCAGTTATCCAAAGAAGAAAATCCGGTATTTTATTAAGACATTATGGAGCAACTAGCGAAGAAAGTTTATCAGGCGGCCGAGTCGGCTGCTCAGCGCATTGCTCCTTACATTTATCCGACCCGGGTCATTTATTCACCTTATCTATCCGATCTGTGCAATGGCCGGGTATATCTGAAGCCCGAGTGCCTGCAAACAACGGGCTCTTTCAAGCTACGCGGGGCGCTTAATAAGGTGCTTTCATTAAAAAATTCCGGCTATCGCAAAGCGGTAGTCACGGCCTCTACCGGCAACCATGCCGCTGCGATGGCCTTTGCCTGCCGGCAGGCGGGCCTGCAAGCGATTATCTACATGCCGGAGACGGCCTCGCAGGTCAAAATCAACAACCTGCAGTCGTACCCCAATGTGGAGGTACGCCTTACCGGACAGGACTCGCTGGCCAGCGAGCTGGCGGCACGCCAGGCAGCCGAACGGCAGGGATTGGCTTACATTTCTCCCTATAATGATGAAGCGATTATAGCCGGACAGGCTACGGTAGGGCTGGAATTACTGGCGGAGGTTGACCGGCCTGATGCTGTGTTGGTGCCGGTAGGAGGTGGCGGACTGGTATCCGGTATTGGCGGGGTGGTGAAGCATACTTCCCCGGCCTCACAAATCATAGGTTGTCAACCAGAGCATTCGGCCGTCATGTATCATTCGGTGGTGGCCGGCCGGATACTCGATATACCCTCCAAACCTACGCTATCGGATGGCACAGCCGGTGGGCTGGAGCCGGATTCGCTTACCTTTACTTATGCACGTGCTTTTATAGATGATTTTGTTTTGCTCAGCGAACCGGCCATCAGGCAGGGTATAGCCACCACGCTGCAGTACCACCGCCTGGTGATAGAGGGGGCGGCCGCCCTGAGTGTAGCGGCTCTGCTGGCAAACCCTGGTCGGTTTGCCGGCCAGACTGTGGTGCTGGTGCTCAGCGGCAACAAACTGCCCTGGCCACTACTGCAGGAGATAAGTGCTGAGATGGGTTAACCCGGGTTAATCATAAAGACCCAGTTTGTACTGAAACACATTGGCAATGGTACTTGCCCGGTGTTTGGCTTCGTTGGCTACCGGCCCGGCAAACATTTCGTCAATAGTAGTGGTAAAGAGGGCCAGCCAACGCTCGAAATGTGCGCGCTGCAGATTAAGCGCCAGATGTTTGCCAAAAGGATCACCCTGATAGGTTTGAGAGCCGAAGAGCACCGTATGCCAGAAATCAGCAATGGTCTGGATATGACTACTCATATCCAGATGGACAAATTTTTCACCGATTACAGGATCGGCCTGGGCCCGGCTGTAAAATACTTCCAAAAAATTCACCAGGTCGTCCCGGCTGGTGATATCTTTTAAATCCTGGGGCATAATGAACGATTAATCCGGTAATTTTGTTGACAGTGCAACAATAATGAACCTGCAATTAAATCAAGACGAATTTACCGGCAAAGTACTGGAAGAGCAAGAAAGACCGGTGCTGGTAGAGGTGTGGGCCAGTTGGTGTGGCAAATGCCGGGCCCTGGAGCCGGTAATAAAAGAAGTAGCCCGCGGACTTGACGGGGAGGCCAAGGTGTACCAATTGAAAGCCGATGACAACCAACAACTTGTAAAGCAATTGAGAATAATGGGTGTACCGGCCTTGTTGTATTACCGCCATGGGATGCTGGTCAGAAAGAAGCTGGGTGTCCAAAGCAGAAGGAAGATTGTAGAAACCCTGAGGGAGTTGGCCGGCTATGACCGGCAGCAGGCTAGCGAGCGACAGTATAAATCATGGTGGCAGCGGCTTTTTGGCAAATAGCCTTAGGTGACCTGAAGCACGTAAGATAAGGCAGGAAAACTTATTTTTGTATCTATGAAAATAGCAGTATCCAGTCAAAATTTACGCACCATATCGGCACATGCCGGTAAGGCATCGCGGTTTTATATTTATACCATTGATGAGCAAAACAAGCAAGTGACCAACCGGGAACTGCTGGAACTGTCCCCACCCGACATTCTGCATAACCGTTTTCACAAGTCGGACGACCCCTGGGCGCCCCATCCGCTGTTTGAGGTGGATGTGGTGATTACGGCCGGTGCCGGGCCCGGCTTTGTAAACCGGCTGGCCACACAAAACACCCGGGTGGTGATTACCCCTGAGCAGGATCCTGACATTGCCGTTGCCTTGTTTCTGGAAGGCAGCCTGCCGCAACTACCACCTGCTCATCATCATTAATTATTTTGAAAGTTCAATCGGAAAAGGAAAAAAGAAGAGGAAAGGATTAATTATTAGCGCTGTTATCAACAGATATTAAACACAGGCTAGATTGACCCATTATGGCTGGAAAGATATTCCACTCATTTATAATTATATTCTTTTTTTTACTGGGCGCTATTGGCTGCAAATTGCATACTATGGCTATTACCGATACCCCGGTGCTCGAAGAACTGCAACAACAAGGTATTGTTGACGGCCGTCATTTTATGCCCTACCGGGACAGCCTGCAGATTCAATACGTCACTGCCGGCAATCCAGGCGCCTCTTTGCTGCTGCTGATTCACGGCTCACCGGGTAGCTGGAGCGACTGGCAGCATATTATTGCCAACGATACGGTAAGGCAGCGCTATTTTATCGTGGCGCTGACCCGCCCCGGTTATGAGTTTACCACTGTGCCACCACAAGCCTCACTAGAGGAACAAGCTGCCGTTGTCTGGCACCTGGTGACGCAGTTGGGCTATGATTCGGCCATTACGGTAGTGGGCCATTCCTATGGCGGGGCAGTAGCCATGCAGTTACTGGCCTGGTATCCGGCAGCCTTTCGTCAGGGTATATTGGTGGCGCCCACCCTGGGCGCTGCGCTAATGGCACCCCGCTGGTACAACAAGGTGGCTGCCTGGCGCCCGGTAAACCATTGGCTGTCTGTTGACCTGCGCCATAGTAATATAGAGATGACTGGTCTGCCGGCCTCTTTGCGTAAACTGGAAAACAACTGGCAGGTTGTGCAGGCGCCTATCACCTACATACAGGGCGGGAGGGATATCCTGGTATCTCCTAAAACGGTGGATTTCATGCGCAGCCATTACCCCGGACAGGTGCGCTATGTAGTAGTCAAGAAGATGAACCACTTCGTGCCCTGGTCGGACCCGCAACTGATTACCAAAGTGCTTTTGGAAACTGATCCGGGTGTTAAATAAGAAACTTCATCTACCCCACCGTCTCACCGTCTCTCATGATTTCGGGTGACAAAATAATCAAACCTTCTGTCATATTTTTCTTTTGCTTGTGGCCGGATAGTACTAGTTTAACACGCGCATTTTTGTAATCATATTGACTTCTGACTATGAGTGAATTTGACACCAAAGCCGCCACCTGGGATGACGACCCGCAGCGTGTAGCCCGGGCCAGTGAAATTGCCCGCCACCTGGCCGCACAGTTGGATTTATCCTCGATTAAAAAGGTGCTGGAATATGGTAGTGGCACCGGTTTGCTAAGCCTGGCCTTGCAAGACCAGTTAGCCGATGTAACGCTGATGGACGAATCGGTGGCTATGACCGAAATAACGCAAAATAAGATTAAGCAAAAAGGTTTAAAAAATTGGCAAGCAATTACTTATGATTTGCTTAGGCAGCCCCTGCCGGGTGCTCGCTACGACCTGATCTACACCATGCTCACCTTGCATCACATTGCCGATACAGCCGCTATCTTGCAGAAATTCTATCAGATTGCCCTACCGGGTGCCAAGCTCTGTATTATCGACCTGAAAAAGGAGGATGGCAGCTTTCATGAAGGTGACTTTCATGGGCATAAAGGCTTTGAGCGACAACAATTGGAAACTATCCTGCGTCAAACAGGCTGGCAGCCGGCCAATTATTCCATTTGTTACACCATTACCAAACCCGATGAAGCCGGCCAATCAAAAGAATATCCGGTATTTATGCTGCTGGCCGACCGGCAACCGTAAGTTTTCTTAATAAAAACAGCTTATTTTCATGTGGTAAGCAGGCCCATATCCAAAATCTTGTTTAATTTACAGCAGGAATCAAGCACTGTTTCACTATGACCAAAGAAGTCTATTATGGCGATTACCTGCAACTAGATAAAATTCTGCAAGCCCAGCAACCTGAGAGTGCTCTGGCCGGCCAGGAGGCGCACGATGAGATGCTGTTTATCATCGTCCACCAGGCCTATGAGCTGTGGTTTAAGCAAATAAGCCATGAAATGCGCTCAATATTGGCCATTCTTGGCAAGCCGCAGGTAGATGATAACTCGCCTGATATCTTTACGGTAGTGCACCGCCTCAAGCGCATTGCTACCATCTGGCAATTGGCTATCCAGCAGGTGGATGTAATCGAAACCATGACGCCTCTGGATTTTCTTGATTTCCGCGATCAATTGCGGCCGGCTTCAGGATTTCAGAGCTACCAATTTAAAATGCTGGAAGCCATGATGGGGCTTAAATTTGCCGATCGCCACGGCAAGGATTTCTACCAGCGCCATTTACGGCCGGAGCATATAGCCATGATCGATGCCATTGAGCAGCAGCCTTCGCTCATTGAGCTGGTAAATAAGTGGTTGGCGCGCATGCCTTTCTTCGACCTGGCTTATTGGCAGGGCGCTACCGTTGACAGCCGTGAGGAAGTAGCACGCCACCCTTTCTGGCAGGCTTACAGGCAAGCCTATCGCAACACCTTGCAGGAGCACGATCAGGCCAGCTTGGAAAGTTTTGAGCAGGTTTTCTTCAGTGGCGAGGCCACCGGGCGCCTGAGTGCAGCCGCCAACCGCTCGGCCTTATTCATTATGATTTATCGTGACTATCCTTTGCTGCAAATACCTTATCAACTCCTTGATACCCTGATTGAGATAGATGAGCTAATGACCACCTGGCGCACCCGCCATATTGCCATGGTACGCAGAATGATTGGTGCCCGTAGCGGTACGGGTGGCAGTAGTGGCGCCCAATATCTGAAGGAATCGAGCGATAAACATGTGATCTTCAGCGAACTGGCTAGCCTGTCTTCATTCCTTGTACAGCGTACCCAGGTACCGGTACTGCCGGAAAAACTCCAACAAAAACTGGGTTATAATCTTTAACCAAACAAAAAAATCATGCTTAAGCGAATCATCATCCTGCTCATTCTGGTAATCGGCTTCTTCTTTCTGCAGCTTTTCATCAGGGCAGGGCAGTTCAAAACCATTGTCAACAAACCGGCCGGAGAGGTGGTGGCGGTTTATCGTAATTTGCCCGGGCCGGAAGACATGCAGGCCAATTATGTGCTGCATAAGATGTTCATCGCAGCCGCCAATCGCAGGCCGTCCAATAGCAATGCCAAACCGGATGGCATTTATTTGCTTGATCTTGCCTCTATGGCACCTCCGTATCTTTTGGCCACCACTTATACCAAAGACTTGCATCCGCACGGCCTTTCGCTATGGAGCGAAGACACCTTGATTTACCTCTATGTGGTCAACCACAACGAGGAGGGTGATTTTGTCGAGAAATTTTTATACACCGGGAGTGACACCCTGCAACACCTGGCTTCCTACAGCTCACCCTTGATGTGTTGCCTGAACGATGTAGCAGCCACCGGCCCAAGTAGCTTCTATGTCACCAACGACCACGGTTCGCGTGCAGGTTTCAGTCGCAAAGTGGAAGACTACCTCAATATCGGCCGGGCCTCGGTAGTGTATTTCGATGGTAGCCAATACCGCAAGGTAGCCAGGCATCTCAATTATGCCAATGGCATAAATTACGACCGCAGGCACGACAAACTGTACGTGGCCACCACCACCGGCAAAGCTTTGTTGTCCTTTACCATTGAGGCTGACGGTGGCCTTATCCGCGAGCATGTCGTTGACCTGGAAACCGGCCTCGACAACATCGATATCGACCGGCAGGGCAACCTGTGGATAGCTGCTCACCCCAAAATGCTTGATTTTCTCAAACATGCTGCCGACTCAACCAATTATTCCCCTTCGCAAGTAGTTAAACTTATGCCCACCAATGAAGGCTTTGATGTAGAAGATGTGTATATCAATGACGGTAGTGAGTTTTCGGCCTCCAGTGTGGCTGTAAGTACTGGTACAGAGTTGTTTATTGGGGGTGTATTCGACCATAAATTGCTACGCATCAAACTAAACCATTAAATCCATGAAAAAACTATTACTGGCTGTTATCATTGGCACTCTTATGCGCTGTTGCAGTACGGGCACAGCACAAAAAAGCGCTGGTAGGGGGTACGCTTATTGATGGCTACGGTGGTCAGCCGTTGCACAACAGCGTCATCCTTATAGAGGGTGAGAAGATTGTGGCAGTAGGGCAGGTAGGCTCGCTGGCCATACCGCCAGATGCTGAAGTGATTTCTACCGAAGGAATGAGCGTGCTACCCGGCCTATGGGATATGCATGTACACCTGATGATCAACGGTCATAGTGATTATGCTTACTGGGATAAAACCTATCCACCCTTGCTGGAGAAGGTCATTATGCCGGCCTCGGCCCATCAGTTGCTGATGGCAGGTATTACCAGCGCCCGCGACCTGGGAGGCCCGCTCAAAGAGAGCCTGGTCGTGCGCGATGCCACTAACCGGGGCGAACTACCCGGGCCTACCATGTACGTGTCGGGGCCGTTTATCCAACATAAGCCCTATCCGGGTACGGAGGCTTTCCGCTGGGGGGTAAACGGAGAAAAAGATGCCCGCGCCAAAGTAAAGAAGCTGGCTGATGCCGGGGTAGATTGCATTAAGCTGATTGACCAGGATCAGATGACCATGACCGAAGTGCTGGCAGTGGTGGATGAAGCCCATAAGCACAATCTGCCGGTTGTGGCCCACAGCCACCGGCCGGAAGAGATACGCAGAGGCCTGAAAGCCGGGGTGGATTGTTTTGAGCATACCGGCCTGTCGTCCGCCCCCGAGTACCCGCCTGATATTATTGCCATGATCAGGGAGCGCACCGCGCAGATGAACCTGGGGCCAATGTTCTGGACACCTACTGTAGAAGGGCTGTATAACTATGAATATGTGCGCGACAACCCCGAAGAGCTGGACAATGACTCCTGGCATCTCGACCTGCCCGACAGCGTGATAGCCGATATCAAGGCCTCTATTGCCCACCCGGGGCAGTTGCCGTATTTTCAGCTTACACCAGTACGCAAACCCACTTTGGAGCGTAAGGTAAAGCAACTCAAAGAAAGCGGGCTGGTGCTGCTTATCGGCACGGATAGTGGCATTCCTACCAAGTTCCACAGTCAGTCCACCTGGCATGAACTTGATGTGTGGGTCAATGAGTTCGGTTTTGATGCCATGTATGCCATTAAGGCGGCCACCTATTGGCCGGCAGTAGCCATGGGCGTAGAGCAGGAGGTAGGCACTATTACACCCGGCAAATATGCCGACATCATAGCCGTAAAAGGCGATGTGCTGCGCTATATCAACCTGCTAAGCGATGTGGATATTGTGATTAAGCACGGCAAGCGGTATAAGTAAGGAGTTTATTAAATTAACAGGAGTACGGAAGCATAAGGCATGAGGAAAGTTGAGCTAAGATGGGTATAATCTCAAACCTGCAAACCGGAGCATGCAATGTAATAAGCATAAAAGCTCAAAGCCCTATTATCAAAACGCCTTTTGCAGTAGGGCTACTCCGGAAGTATCAGGGTAAAAGTACTGCCTTGTCCCGGTTGTGATGCTACCTCTATACGGCCGCCTAGTTTCTTGGCGGTATCCTGCACAATATACAGGCCCAGGCCGGAGCCCTCAGAGGTTTCGGATGCCCGGTAAAACATATCGAAAATCTTTTGCAAATGCTCCGGAGCTATGCCGTGCCCGTTGTCCTGCACACTAATGTGTACCTCATGGCCTTTTTTATAACTGGTCACTTTTATTGCCGGGTTGGCTTGTTCAGTATTGTGGTACTTGATGGCATTGGTGAGTAAATTACTCAGGATAATCTTCAGGCGCTTCGGATCGGTATTAAGTTCTTTCTGCTGAAGATCGAGACTGATGCTTATGGCATGCCTTTTATCAAAATGCGACAACTCTTCCAAAATTTCATTCAATACCACTTCCAGATCGGTAGTGGTATGAATACTATCGCTCTTGGCATTGATGGAATATTCCATAATATGGTTGATGAAGCGCTCCAGTCTCAGCACACTGGCCTCCATCATGTCGATGTACTTGTTTATGGTCTTGTCATCAGTTTCCAGACGGGTTACATTCATCAGGCCGCGCAGCGATTTGAGCGGAGCCATCAGGTCGTGTGAAGAACGATAGACAAAATTATCGAGTTCGGCATTGGCGGTACTTAGTTCTTCATTAAGTGCCTTAAGCTTTTCACGCTCATCGCGCAACTGTGCAGTGCGTTCATTTACTTTTACCTCCAGATCGGCATGGGCCTTTTTCAGCTCCAGATAACGCAATCTAAGCAACATGAAAGCAAGCAAACCCATCAAAAGCAAGATTAGTGCAATTACTGCGGGCCTTTTGTATAGTGGCAAGGTTACACCAAATGCCAGGGAGGCCGGGGCAATTGCGTAACGGCCGTCACGCGTACGTGCTTTTACATGAAAAATATAATCACCATGACCAAGCGAGGTATATTCCTTACGATTGGTTTGTTCCCAGGGAGTCCAGTCGTCATCATAGCCCTCCAGCCATACCGAATATTCCAGTTCTGCCTGTTCAAATCCTGGCGTAGCAAATTCTATTACCAGGTAATTGGGTTCAAATATTCTGTTAATCTGTGTAATCGGGCCTAATTCACTGCTTATGCTCTTTATTTTAACAGCAGGTTTGAAGTTTTCGAGTAAGGTGTACTTATGCTCATATATGTGATAGATGCCATCTCCGGAAGTAATCCAGATTTGACGATGGTGGTCAAGCACTATTTCTCGCATGCCCAATTTGGGTAATTGACTGACTGGTATTTTCTTCTTCTGACCTTTTTTATTAAAAACGTACAGGCCGTTTGTTTCGGTAGTACAGATAATCAGGCTATCCAGATAGGGCATAGCATGGTAAACATCATATTTTGCCAACTCAGCATTTACAGGTACCTGCCAGGGCTTAATGGTTTGCGTGGTATGATCCAACACAAAAACACCATACATATCAGTAAACAGCAGATCACGATTGGCAGTGAGGGGCACTACAGCATAGACCGCATCATCGTAAATGTCAGGCAAAGCCAGCCAGGGGGTTGCCTGACGATCTTTGATGCGCCAAAGCCTGCCGGTAAAATCGGACGCCAGGATAAAATCCTGTATTTTGAATATATGGGCATTAGGCACACCTATTTGATAAAATTTGCCACTTGGTTTAAGCAGGTAGATATCCTTATAAGACTGAAAGTAAAGCCCGTCTTTTGTCTCGATTATCTGCCAGATATCACCAGGTTTTTCCTGCAACCGGCCAAAAAATTTGAAAGGATGAATAATGGCATTGCCTCTTGGGTCAAACGTAATATAACCGGCCACATTATAGCCACCATAGTAGAGCTTGTTATCTTTTAACAGCAAAGCAGTCACCCCATACTGGTCAGCTACTTTATAGAGTTTCCACTCGAGACCATCATAGCTCAAGACACCCTCGCTATTGCCAAAATACAACATACCATCAGGTGCGGCTACCCCGCAGTAATTGCCGGAGCCAGCCTTGTATTCACCATAGCTATAATGCCTTACTACCAGCGAATCGAACAAAGGTTGCTGAGCAGGAGGAACTGCATAACCATATCCGGGCAGATAAGATAAAACAAAAAATAGGAGCCTGCACAGGCGCATATCAAGAAAAGATTTAAATACAAAGTAAAGACTATTCATCCTTTTTTACGTCCATTTTTATAAAAACAGTTTAAAAGCTGCCGAATTCTTCGTAGCTTGTTCAGCGAATTGTTGGAACATGTATTCACGAAGAAAATTTTTGCGCTCATCGTTGTTGGGTAGCCTGGCGGCCGGCACTTTAAGTAGTGCCCTGGCCAATGATGCCACCAACCTAAGCACAGCCGCTCTCAGTCGACTGGCGGCCAATTCTGACAGCGACAGTGATTATTGGCAGGCTATCCGTATGCAGTTTCCACTCAAAGAGGGGCAGACCTACTTCAACAACGGCACCCTGGGGCCTATGCCCAACTCCACCCTTAACGCCATCACCGATAACTTACGATATAATGCCGTGCAAGCAGCCGAAACAGACTATAAGGGCAACGGCCCGCAACTGCTCACCGGTTATTTCAAATACGAAGACACCCGCAAGCGTATCGGAGCGCTGATCAATGCTGACTATGATGAAATAGCCCTGACGCAAAACGCCACTTTCGGAATGAATTATGTAGCCAACGGTCTGGATTTGGGCAAGGGCGATGAGATTATCAACACCAATCAGGAGCATGGCGGTGGCTTTGCTGCCTGGCAACTGCTGGCCAAAAGGCGTGGTTGCGGCTACAAGCAAGCCATTATGCCGGTACCGGCTAATGATCCGCAACAAATTGTAGAGGCCATTTTCAAAGAAGTTACCCCCAGAACAAAAGTTATTGCCATCCCGCATATCGTATCGGTGTATGGGGTGGTTATGCCGGTAAAAGAAATCTGTGAGCGTGCGCGCGACAAAGGTATTTTTACCATTATTGATGGAGCCCAGGCAGTAGGGCAGGTAAAGGTGGATATGCGGGATATAGGCTGTGATGCTTATTACTCCAGCCTGCACAAATGGCTGTTGGCTCCAGCCGGAAGCGGCATCCTGTATGTGCGCAAGGAGCGCATGCCGGAGATTTGGGCCACTATTGCCAGCTATAATTGGGACAACCAGGAAGACCACGGCTTCCGGCTGATGCAAAACGGCACCGGCAATACCGCCCTGCTGGCCGGACTGAATGCCGCCCTCGATTTTTACGAAGCCATAGGCGAGGAGCGTTGGCTGGGGCGCATCAAGCAACTGGGCGACTACCTGCGGGCCGGCCTGCAACAGCTCGATAAGGTAACCATCGTTTCATCAACCCACCCGGATATGGCAGCCGGTATTACTACCTACAAGGTAGCTGGTCTAAGTGGCCCCGAACTGCAAAAGCGCCTCTGGGATGAAGAGCGCCTGCAACCGCGTTCGGTAGGCAAGGAGTTGCTTCGGCATTCGGTGCATATTTATAATAATGAAGAGGAGATTGACCGTACATTTGAAGTAATTAAAAATATATAAATAATTGACTATTAATAATTTAAAATATTATGTCGGTATTTAAACTTAAGGTTAACAACGAAATAAAGGAAGTGAATGTAGCGCCTGATACCCCGGTGCTGTGGGTACTGCGTGATCATTTACAGCTCTATGGCGCCAAATATGGCTGTGGTATCG
Source organism: Cyclobacteriaceae bacterium (assembly GCA_015488485.1). GTDB lineage: Bacteria > Bacteroidota > Bacteroidia > Cytophagales > Cyclobacteriaceae > S012-113. The sequence continues at coordinate 71,314 of WFNR01000064.1, forward strand.
GGCAATGCGGTGCCTGTACAGTACTGGTGGACGGAGTAGGTACGCGCTCCTGTATGCTACCGGTATCGGCTGCCGAAGGTCGTGACATCACTACCATTGAAGGCCTGGCCGAAGGGGATAAACTGCATCCGGTGCAGGAAGCCTGGCTGGAGCACGATGTGTCACAGTGTGGCTATTGTCAAAGCGGCCAGATCATGACTGCGGTAGGCTTGCTAAGTAAAAATCCACAGCCTACCGATGAGGAGATAGAGGCCGCTATGAACGGTCATATTTGCCGTTGCGGCACCTATGTAAGAATACGAAAAGCCGTAAAAACAGCTTCGCAAAAGCTTTAATCATGACAAATAGATAATTATGGAAGACATAATCAAAACCAATTATAATCGCAGATCTTTTCTTAAGGTGTCGGCTGCGGCAGGAGGGGGCCTTATGCTTGGCTTTAATTGGCTGGCCGGGTGCGTGCCGGCTGCCAAAGAAAAGACATCTGTTGCCATACCGGATGAGTGGTATGATATCAATGCTTTTTTGAAAATAGGCAACAATGGCGTGGTTACCATCTTTTCACCCAATCCTGAAATCGGTCAGAATGTAAAAACCGCTATGCCGATGATCGTGGCCGAAGAGCTCGATGTGGACTGGTCGCAGGTAGTGGTGGAGCAGGCGCCTCTTGACGCAGCCAAATACAGGCGTCAGGTGGCCGGTGGCAGTCAGTCAATCCGCCAGGGCTGGCAAAGCCTGCGCATGGCCGGAGCCACCGCCCGTAGGATGCTGATGGAGGCAGCCGCACAAAAATGGCAGGTGCCGGTAGAGGAACTTACCACCCAAGCGGGCAGTGTAATACACGAGACCTCCGGTCGCCAGGCTGGCTATGGCGAGCTGGCCGACCTGGCTGCCACCCTCGAAGTGCCCGCAGAAGTGGCGCTTAAAGACCCAAAAGATTTCAGTATTATCGGTCATTCTACCAAAAATGTGGACGGCCCGAAGATCGTCAGGGGAGAGCCGCTCTATGGCCTTGATTACTACGAAGAGGGTATGCTTACGGCTATGATTATTCATCCGCCTGCATTCGGTATTCGCCCCGGCAAGGTGGATGATTCGGCCGCCCGCAATATGCCGGGTATCAAAGATATTTTCGTCATCAATAGCAAACCGGCCAGCGCCCCCGACCAATGGCAAAAGACTTTTGCTTTCCCGGAAATGGTGGCTATAGTGGGCGACAGCACCTGGCAGGTTATGCAGGCCAAAAGGGCGGTACGGGTAGAGTGGGAGCGGGTATCCCCCGGCATCAGCACCAGCGACTATCGCAACGACCTAACGGCACTACTGGAAGTAGAGCCCGCCAAACCGGCCCGCCTGGATGGCAACCCGGAGCAGGCTTTTGCCAGGGCTGCCAAAGTGGTAGAAAGCAGCTATAGTGCCCCGTATCTGGCCCATAATACCCTGGAACCAATGAATTTCTTTGCCAGGGTAACACCCGACAAGGCCGAACTGATTGGCCCGGTGCAAACTCCTGAGCGCCTGTGGAAGACCACTGCTGAGGTGCTGGATATGCCTTTGGAAAAGGTATCGGTGCAGATGACCCGCCAGGGGGGTGGCTTCGGTCGCAGGCTGTACGGGCACTTTGGGGTAGAAGCGGCCGTAATCGCCCAGCGAACGGGCAAACCGATAAAGCTGATCTATAGCCGTGAAGACGATATGACATACGGCACCTACCGTCCGGCCTATAAGGTAAAATACCGGGCCGCCCTGGATGCCAACAACAGGCTGATCGGCTTTCATGTACGGGGAGCCGGTACGCACGGCAGCCCGGTGTTTGCCAACCGTTTTCCGGCCGGAGCAGTGGATAATTACCTGGCAGAAAACCACAATCTTGATTCCAATATCAGCACCGGTGCCTGGCGGGCGCCACGCTCCAATTTCATTGCCGGAGCCGAGCAGGCCTTTCTTGATGAGGTGGCCGAAGCAGCCGGGCAGGATCCGGTGGCCTTCCGGCTGACACTATTTGAGCGGGCTATCAACAATCCGGTGGGTAGCGACAACGACTACGATGCCCAGCGCTATGCCGGTGTGATACGCCTGGTGGCCGAAAAAGCCGGTTGGGGTAAGGAAACACCGGGTGTTTACCGCGGTTTTGCCGCTTACTACTGCCACAACTCCTACGTAGCTGAAATAGTAGATGTAGTGATGAAAAACGCTCAACCACAGGTGCAAAAGGTATGGTGTGCCATTGATTGCGGTATTGTGGTGAATCCCGATGCGGCCCGCAATCAGGTAGAGGGCGGCATTGTAGATGGTATCGGCCATGCCATGTTTAGCGCCATGACCTTTATCGAAGGCGAGCCCTTACAGAAGAACTTCGATACCTACCGGATGATCAGGATGAAAGAAGCACCACGCGAAATCGAGGTGTTCTTTGTGGATAACGGTATCGACCCTACCGGTTTGGGCGAGCCGGCCCTGCCTCCGGTGCAAGGGGCGCTGGCCAATGCCTTGTACCGCGCTACCGGCCGCAGGTATTACCATCAGCCTTTTATGATGCCCAATAGTGAGCTGGGGATGGCATTAAGCTAGATAGAAGCTCGAAGCCGGATGACTGAGGTCTGAGGACAGAAAACTGAAGACAGAGGTCAGATGACGGAAATAATCTGAAATCTTTACTCATCAATCTGCAGTCTGCCATCTTAACCGCAGAGGACGTTAAGGGTTGCACGCGGGAATGCGGATAAGCGTAAATGCGAGGAAGCGGGTTGGCCTCCCCTTTAGGGGAACGAGGGGGTGTGGGGATGACGGAGGCCTGAGGAGAGGTGTCTGATGACGGAAATAATCTGAAATCTTAACTCATCAATCTGTAGTCTCCAAGTCTAACCGCAGAGGACGCAAAGAAGCCGCTATGGACGCGAAGCCTGAAGTCTGAGGTAAGATAACGGAAGACTGAGGTCGGATGACAGATGTCAGACAAAATCTAAAATCTTAAACCCAAAATTGTCAATAGAATTGACAATTTTGCCCTTCGGGCATGACGAAGCGAAGCTTGTCATGCTCTGGCAGTATCGCCATGAGCTGACGAAGTTATTGGTAAACAATAACTTGTCAGGTCAGACGACTCCTACAGTCGTGTCTGACTCGTAGGAGGTTAACCGTGACAATTGAAAATCCTTTTTGGGCAATAGAATTGGTTGTATAACTCATTGATTTTCAATTCGTCAATTGTCATTAGATTTTCTAATGACAATTCTCGGTTAAATTTTATATCTGCCATCTTGAATCTTAACCGCAAAGGGTGCAAAAGCGGGGAAGCGTATAAGCGGGAATGCGTGTAGATACGTAGATTAGATGCGTATATGCGGGAAAGCGGGTTTAGCTCAAAACCCGTAACCAAAAGCATTGATCCCCGGACTCCGTGCCGGGGTCTGTAAATTAGCGGTATCAGTATCTCATAAAGACCCCGGAACAAGTCCGGGGATTTCGGCCTTTTTGATTTTTTTGTCAGTTACACTCAGAGAAGCAAAAAGAAGAACGGGCTTTAGCCCATAGCTTCAACACTATTTGAGCCGGCCAATTCTTAAGTCTGATGTGCTCAATCTTAACCACAAAAAGGCGAAAAGACACTGTGATTAGCTGTTAGCAGCCAGCTTTTGCAGGTTATGGATGATGGTATCCAAGTCTATCTGACCGGCCTGGTGCTCTTCCATGGCTTTCAGGGTGTTGAGCAAGGCATGGATATGTACACGCATCTGTTGCTGTTGTTCTTTATAGGTATTCAGGGCATCTACAATAGAGGCCAGGGCTGAGCGCACATCCACCGGTTGCTTATACATTTTCTTCAGGTCTTCGATGATCTCGGCAAAAATCTCATTCTCAGGGTAATCAACATGCAGGGCATCGGCCTTGTTCTTAAGAATATTTACCTGTATATACTTGTTTAGTAATGATATTTTGGTTTCTACGGGTATCTGCGCCATTTTATTCAAAATTTATAAGCAGTGATAAATTTACATTGCATTATACGAAAAACAGCCATTTGCGGACAAAATTTATGAATCCTGGTCAGTGATACGATTAAAAGTAAAGCGGGTCTTTACTTGCTGGGGATGGCCGTTTAGTTCAAACACCGGGTAGGCCAGGAAATTAATCGGCCCGGAGGCGGGTAGGGGGTCGGGGGCGATATCGCGCCCACGGCTGAATTCGATACGATTGGCCGGATGATGGCCAAAATAGTAGGTGGACAAAGCGGCATATTTGTTGGCCTCACTGATATCTACCGGCCACCACTTACCCTCGGCATAAAACTCGGCCCAGCAATGATAGCCGTCCACACCGCCTTCGTTGCGGTTGGCCGGTATGGCTGCGCCCACAGCAAAACGGGCCGGAATGCCGGCCGAACGGGCCAGGGAGATAAACAATGAGTGAAACTCGGTGCAATTGCCGGATTTGGCATCGCAGGCATAAGTGGCATCTCCGGTGCCATAAGTGCCCTGCTTGGCATAGCGCAAGTTGTCGCTTACATAGTCGTATAAGGCGCGGGCTTTCTCCAGATCGCTGGCGGCCTGGCGTTTGGCAATGATATCAGTTGCCAGTGTCCGGAAGCGTGTGTTTACCGGCAGCAGATTGTTGGCCGCCAGATAGCGCGTTACCTGGCTTTCGGTATCCGGATAGGGGGCTTTTTCGTGCCGGGTTACCCGGTATTGGAAGATGATTTTGCTGTGGCTATCTGACGGCCCCAGTTTTGCATAAAAAATTGAATTATTATACTTTTTATCCTTGATAATCTGATAGTTATCAGACAATTGTTTGGTAATAATTTCTACTGTTTGATATGGGCCGGATTGGGCTACCGGCAACCAGATGGCCGCTGTGCCGTTTATTTCGGGTAGCTCTACCTCATAGGTAAAGGTAAAGCGGTCGGTACTTTCGATTACACCGAGCAGACGGTTGGACGAGCGCGCCACCGGTACGGTGTACCAGGTCTTATCGGGGCGTTGCTTCCAGGTGTAATACGGCCGCCCGTTAAGCTTATGCACATCGGTGCGGATTACAGTCATGCTGTCCTTACTGCCTTGCAGAAAGAAATCCACATCATAGACATCGCCTGCGGCAGTGGCCAGGTCCACACAGGCAAAAAACTCATTAGGACTAAGCACCGACAGGTATTCGGTATGCACCCGTACCAGTTTCAGATGCAAGTCGAAAGTATCTTTTTGTATATCCAAATATCCGTCAGCAGCAGCCGTTTGCCGTTTTATATACTGCCTGATACCATGCTCCACATCGGCAATGGTTACTTTTTTGGCTGATTTGGTTGGTTTTACTACAGTGCTAGAATCGACCTTATTCATTGCAGCAGATTTTTCATGCCCGGATTCGCAAGCATAAAACAAGATCGCAAATGAGATTATTATAAAGGAAGCGAATTTCATAAATTTCGGAATTTCGTGTTTTGGACAAAAGTAACGAATCACAATAGGAAAGAAAACTCAATTTATTTTAGGTAGGTCTATAAACAGCAAATTGATAAATGTTCTATAATTTATATTATGTTAAATATATAATTTACATTATCCCCTACAGAGGAATGCCGTTTGCATTGCCTTTCTTTGTAGTATGACAAAGCAGCCTTATTTATTTCTTATTCTATTCCTTACCAACATAGCCTTTGGTCAAAATAAGGTCAACAAAAATTGGCCTAAAATTATCAGGCTTGAACAGCTAACCATCACAATCTATCAGCCGCAAATCGAAGCGCTATATGATAATCACGTAGAGGCGCGCGCTGCTTTTAATATATTCGATGGCGCGCGTTTGCCCGTATTTGGCGCCATGTGGGTTAAAGCCCGGGTGCACATCGATCGCAGCAACCATTCCGTAATTTATGATAACCTTAAGGTAACTGCCATTCATTTCCCCGATGCCAATGAAGAAGACAAAGAAGCGTTTATCGCCCTGCTAAAAGCCGTCATGCCTACCTGGAATTTGCGCTCTACACTTGATGATTTTTATGCCGCAGATACTGCGATAAAGATTGACAATCAGTCTACCGAAGTCCTGAATAACGAGCCTCCCAACATTTTTTATGAAGAAAAGCCGACTGAGCTCGTTTTTATTGACGGAGAACCCATTCTGGCCAATGTAGCCGGTTCGGAGCTGTACAAATATGTGGTCAATACCCCCTATTTTATCATATACAGCTTGTCCGACAAGTATTATTACCTGAAAGCCGGCCAGTGGTGGTACCGCGCTCCACAACTCTATGACAACTGGCAGCCACTGGAAGCCGCCCCTGGCAATATTATTGATTTGGAAGTTAAATATAGACAGTTTAAAAGCCAGGAAATCAATAGATTAAATAAAGAAAACTTCACTCGTCCGCAGCTTTATGTAGTCACCTACCCGGCCGCGCTTATTGAGGTGGCCGGCACCCCCGACTGGGCAGAATTGTCTGACAGCAGCCTGCTGTATTGCGTAAATACGGCCAACGATTTGCTGCTTGACAGCCATACCCAGCAATATTATGTACGTTTCAGCGGTCGCTGGTACCGCTCGCCAACCCTACAGCGTGGCAAATGGGTGTTTGTGGCCCCCAATGCCCTCCCCGACTATTTTCGCCTGATACCGCCTGACAGCAAGGTCGGTCGGGTGCGGGTAAGCGTACCGGGCACGCCCGAGGCCATGCAGGCAGCGCTGGATAATTATATACCGCAAACCGCTATTGTTGACCGCCAGACGGCCGAAATGAGCGTTGAGTATGATGGTAAGCCGGTCTTTGAGCCGATTGAAGGCACTACCCTGCAGTATGCCATTAATACCGCCTCCAGCATCCTGAAAACGGCTGATAACAAGTATTTTGCCGTAGATGAGGCCATCTGGTTTACTGCCGATTCCCCTGAGGGCCCCTGGCAGGTGGCCGTGACTATTCCTGATGAGGTGCAGCAAATACCCCCTACTTGCCCGGTGTATAATATCAAGTACGTGTACATCTACGAATACGATGACAAACTGGTCTATGAAGGTTATACAGGTGGTTATCTGGGCGCCTTTTTGTATCAAGGCTGTGTGTTTTACGGCACGGGTTATCAGTACAAACTCTGGTACAAGAGCAAATATGTGCCGCGTCCGGTAACCTGGGCCTTTGGTGTCAACCGTACAAATGGTAGCAACAGCAAGGTACACATAAGTGTAGGTGTAGGCTATGGTTACGGCTTTCCGGGTTACTACCCCTACTACCCTTACTACCCCTATTATGGCGGCTACGGTATGTACCGGTTTGGCAGTGTGGATGGCAACTATACTTATAAAAAAGGCTACGAGAGCAAGCCGTTGGACGTGGTGAATATTTACAACAACCGGCCGCGCGGCATAGTAGCCACCGTCAATACCGACCGCAGCACACCCCAAACCGCCCTACCCTTGGCTACGCCCGCCAATGGCTGGCTACCACCGGCCAATATGTACACCGACAAAGACGGACATTTATATAAACAAGACCGCCAGGGACAATGGTACCAGCGTCAGGATGGCGTGTGGGTGCAGGTACAAGGGCGGCCGGAGAACGAATAAGAAGAACATTCTGTTTTTAAGCCGATATAAAAGTTGTGCAGTAGCTAAAATAGTTTATATTTTCAGACATGAATGACGGGCTAAAAATACTTCAGGACCATCTGGCGTTGAAGGTCGATATAAAACAAATTGACTTTCAGAAATTTAGCAATTATACCGTGACAAAGCATTTCAACAAAGGAGAATATTTTTTGCGGCAAGGCCAGGCAGCCCGGTACCTGGCTTTTTTATTTAAAGGAGTAATGTGCTCCTATGCTATTGATAATAAAGGAGAAAAACATGTTATTCAGATAGCTGTAGAAGGCCATTGGATATCCGATTTGTTTAGTTTTTTAACCAGGGAGCCAGCTAATTACTATATAGAAGCGATGGAAAGCACAGAGGTTTTACTGCTTAGCCAAGAGAATTTTGACCGTGCCTGTGTTGAATTCCCGGTTTTTGAAAGATATTTCCGTCTGCTTATTCAAAGTGCCTTCATAAACTTGCAACGTAGAATCACCCACATCTACAAAGATTCTGCCAAAGATCGTTATCTTCGTTTAATTGCCGAAAAGCCGGAAATAGTACATAGCGTACCTCAACACTATCTGGCCTCATTTTTAGGTATCAAGCCGCAATCGCTGAGCCGCATTCGAAGCGAAATTGCCCGTAGTGGTCGCTAAGCGCTTTTCTTCTTCATTTCTGCTTAATTAACATAAGTGAATGCGCGGCTTTGTAAAGACCTGCAGTTTTGTAGGGAAAATTATTATTAACATAAACAAATCGTATTTATGAAAACAGTTAAAGAAAATGTGGAAATCCTGAATAATATGATTATTCAGGGAGAAATCCTGGCAGCCTTTGATCGCTTTTATGACGATAAGGTAGTAATGCAAGAAAACGACAATGTTCCCACAGTGGGTAAAGAAGCCAACCGGATTAATGAAGAACAATTTGTAAATGGCATTACAGCTTTCAGGAATGCTACTGTCAAACAAGTTATAATCAATGATGACTATGCAGTAGTACAGTGGCACTTTGACTTTGACCATCGCGATTGGGGTACCCGCAAGTACGACCAATTGTCAGTGCAAAAATGGCAAAACGGTCAAATAGTTTATGAGAAATTTTATTACAGCAAATAATTTTTAACCCTTTAAACAACTAGATTCAATTGCTAGTGCGAATCTTTAAGGGATTTCCCTACCGCCCATGGGCGGTAGGGAAAAATCCCAGAAATTTAAAGATTTGCCGCATGATACCATACAAGCAGCTAACCTTTGAACAAAGGTACACAATTCAGTCAATGTTA
>WFNR01000065.1 GCA_015488485.1 Cyclobacteriaceae bacterium
GGCCTGCAGTTCGTGGGCGACCCAACTCATCATCGAAACCCTCCCCAGGTATTGACTAAAGTTGGGCTTGCAGTTTAACTGAAATACCTATCTAATTGAAATGTCGATGGAAGTTATGGGTAATGAAGGGACATTGCTATTAGTCATGCGGTGCAGGCTACCTGCGGGTTGTTTGTCTGCCAAGATCAATCAACAGGGCATACCGCATTCAGATTTTTGTCCATGCACCAGGAGCCTGCCCGTTCACCCTAAGCCCGGCAGGCTCCAGAAATGAGTATGGCTCCCATTATCTTTAGAAAATTGTCAAAGGAGAAATACGATGACCGATAAAAAAACAAAACTGACAACAGCCAATGGCTGTCCGGTTGCTGATAATCAAAATGTATTGACCGCTGGCCCAAGAGGTCCGATGTTGTTACAGGATTTTTGGTTTTTGGAAAAGCTTGCGCATTTTGATAGGGAGGTAATACCTGAGCGACGCATGCATGCCAAAGGTTCAGGTGCCTATGGCACGTTCACCGTAACGAATGACATTACCAAATACACAAAGGCAAAACTATTTTCTGAGGTAGGCAAGAAAACAGAAATATTCACCCGGTTTTCTACCGTAGCAGGAGAGCGAGGCGCTGCCGATGCAGAGCGCGATATTCGGGGTTTTGCAATCAAGTTTTATACGGAAGAGGGTAACTGGGACATGGTTGGCAACAATACCCCAGTATTCTTCCTGCGTGACCCGCTCAAATTTCCTGATCTTAACCATGCTGTTAAGCGTGATCCACGCACCAATATGCGTAGTGCTCAGAGCAACTGGGATTTCTGGACGCTTCTGCCTGAAGCCCTGCATCAAATCACAGTGCTGGTGAGTGATAGAGGTATACCGCGAACCTACCGCCATATGCACGGTTTCGGTAGCCATACCTTTAGTTTCATTAATTCAGGCAATGAGCGGTTCTGGGTTAAATTTCATTTCAAGAGTCAACAAGGCATTGAAAATCTAACGAATGCTGAGGCTGCTGAAATTATTGGCAGCGATCGTGAGAGTCATCAACGCGACCTGTACGAGTCTATTGAACGGGGAGACTTTCCGCGCTGGGATTTTAAAGTACAGATAATGCCTGAAAAAGATGCAGCCACTTATCGGTTCCACCCCTTTGACCTTACAAAAGTATGGCCGCATAAAGATTACCCATTAATTGATGTAGGTGTACTTGAATTAAATAAAAACCCGGAAAACTATCATGCCGAAGTGGAACAAGCTGCATTTAACCCTGCCAGTATCGTACCTGGTATCGGTTTTTCCCCTGACAAAATGTTACAGGGTCGTCTTTTCTCGTATGGCGATGCGCAGCGCTATCGTCTTGGTGTAAATCATGCACAAATCCCGGTCAATAAACCACGCTGCCCTGTTGCCAGTTTTCATCGTGATGGGGCCATGCGCGTTGATGGTAACTACGGCAGCACGAAGGCATATGAGCCAAATAGCCTTGGTCTATGGCAGGAGAGTCCTGATGCAAAAGAACCGCCACTCGAGATTTCTGGTGCAGCTGATAATTGGGATTACAGAGAAGATGACGATGATTACTACACACAACCGGGCATGCTCTTCCGCCTTATGAGTCCTGAAAAGCAGAATCTCTTGTTTGAGAATACAGCAGCTGAATTAGCAACTGTTGATGATGTGGTGCGCAAGCGTCATATTCGAAATTGTTTAAAGGCGGATCGGGCCTATGGAGAAGGTGTAGCGAAAGCACTCGGTATTGCTCTGAGTGAAGTCGAATAAGCAGCTAACAAATAGATCTGGAAGCCCGTCGGGCTTAGGATGAGCTGGCTGCAGAGGTGGAAGTGCGGCTCAAATATCCCCCGGTTTTCGTTGCGTAGGCCCATTATGCGCCTCAAAACCAGGAATATTTGCGCTCACTCTCCTGCTCCTTCGCTACAATCCGCCTAAGTCCGACAGGCTCCTAGGGTAAAGCGGGAAACTTTAGGTCCGAGAACAGGCTAATTTAAATGGCAATTTACTTCAGTTGCTACAGGCTCCAGGCTTGATTTTTATCGAATACGCTTTACTTTTCTTGCGGCTTGCTCCGGTGTGAGCTCGGCCACCTTGGTAAGTGCATCGCTGGTGCGTTGGCGGAGATTGAGCTTGCCGCTGCCATTTTCCCAGTTGGTCACCGTAGGTGGACTCACACCAACCAGCCTGGCAAACTGTGATGTGTTCATCTTGAACCGCTTCCGTAGTCTGGCTATCGCTGCTGCTGTTGGGGTAAATGTTCTTCTCTTTTTCTTCGCAGCAACCGTCTTTTTATTTAACGCATCCATGTGCCTTACCCCTTTGGGGCTGGCGTGAAAATCCGTTCCTGA
>WFNR01000066.1 GCA_015488485.1 Cyclobacteriaceae bacterium
GAAAAGAGCATCTTCGACAGGATGAAGGAGTTCTTTACGCACTGATAACAGCCGGTAGCAGGGCTCTCATCAGCCCCACTTTTCCAGGTACCAGTCCACCGTTTTGGCGATGCCCGATTCAAAATCTTCTTCGGCCTGCCAGCCCAGCTCGTTTTCTATCTTGCTGGCATCAATGGCATACCTGCGGTCGTGGCCGGGGCGGTCGGTTACAAAGGTGATGAGCTCGGCATAGGAGCCCTCCTGGCGCGGTTTTTTCTCGTCCAGCAGGCTGCATATCTTGTGGGCGATATAGAGGTTGTCGCGTTCGTTTTTGCCGCCTATGTTGTAGGTTTCACCGGCCCGCCCTTTGTTAAAGGCCAGCTCTATACCCTTGCAGTGGTCGAGCACATAGAGCCAGTCGCGGATGTTGCGGCCATCGCCATAAATAGGTATTGGCTCGCCAGCCAGGGCGTGGCGTATGATGGTGGGGATCAGTTTTTCAGGGTGCTGCCGCGGCCCGTAGTTGTTGGAGCAGTTGGTGGTAACCACATTGAGCCCGTAGGTATGGTGGTAGGCACGCACCAGAAAGTCGGAAGAAGCCTTGGAAGCGCTATACGGGCTGTTGGGGGCATAAGGTGTGGTTTCGGTAAAGAGCCCTTCAGGCCCCAGAGAGCCGTACACCTCATCGGTAGAAACATGCAGGAAGCGGTGTCCCTCCTTGCCCGGCTTTACCTGCCCGGGGCCATCGAGCCAGTGCTGGCGGGCGGCTTCCAGTAGCGTGAAGGTACCGTTGATATTGGTCTGGATAAAGGCAGCCGGCCCACTGATGGAGTTGTCCACATGCGACTCGGCCGCAAAATGATAGACCCCGGCAAAATCATATTCATCGAACAGCCGCTTGACCAGCTCGTAATCACCAATATCACCTTTTACAAAGATATAATTGGGGTTGTCAGCTACTTCGGCCAGATTATCGGGATTGCCGGCATAGGTGAGCAAATCGAGGTTGACCAGCCGGTGCCCGGGGTGCTGCTGCAGATAGTGAATGATAAAATTGGAGCCGATAAAGCCGGCCCCTCCGGTAACCAGATAAGTAGGTGTTGCCATGATGGTTGGTTTTCGTCTGCAAACATAAGGCGATTATCTGAAAAAGCACTTTCTGCCGTTCTCAGAGAGTATTATGGGTTGTAATTGCGGGTCAATATTACTAAAGTGTCACGCGGTTCATAATACTGCGCCCCAGGGTTACTTCATCGGTGTATTCAAGCTCGCTGCCTACCGGCACCCCGCGGGCAATGCTGGTAAGGCGTATATCGAAAGGCTGCAGTTTTTTATTTAAATAAAAGGCGGTGGTGTCTCCTTCCACGGTAGCCGGCAAGGCCAGAATCAGCTCTTTTACCGGCTCCGGGCTGTTTTGCAGGCGCTCCAGCAGGGCTTCCAGCTTCAGGTCTTCGGGCCCGATGCCGTCCAGCGGTGAGATCACCCCACCCAGCACATGATATAAACCGGTGTACTGGCCGGTATTTTCAATGGCCATCACATCGCGCATGTCTTCCACCACGCAGATCAGGCTGCGGTCGCGCCTGGGGCTGCTGCAGATGCTGCACACCTCTTCATCTGCGATATTGTAGCACACCCGGCAATGGCGTATCTGCTGGCGCAGCGTTTGCAGCGCTTCGCTGAGCAGTTCGGTTTCGGCTGGCGGCTGCTTGAGCAGGTGCAGCACGATGCGCAGGGCTGACTTTTTGCCGATGCCCGGCAGCTTGGCCACCTCGGCTACGGCTTTTTCTACTAGCTTGGAAGAGAAATTCATACCAGGCGCTGGTTATACAATGCGGGCGTCTATGCCGGCTTCACAAATGGCCTGCTTAACCGGTACCAGTTCGTCAAACAGGCCCGTTTTCACTGCGCACTTGCCTTTATAGTGGATAATCCAGGTGCACTGCTCGGCCTGCTCGGGGGTGTGCTTGCATACCCGTATCAGGGTGGCAATTACGTGCTCAAAGGTGTTTACGTCATCGTTGTACACCACCACCTGACGCTCGTCCACCACTACCTCATCCACTTCGGCTACCGCCTCTTCCTGATGTTGAATTTGACTGTCGTAAATCATTTTGTTCACAAATTGCCGGTAATATGAGCAAATTTAACGAAAATTGTGCTTATTGTACACCAAACTTCCAGGCTATGAACACGTTTTTGGTAGCCGGCATCATAGGCGGCTATTTTTTATTGCTGATTGTAGTAAGCTGGCTAACGGCCGGTAAGGGCGATGCCGATGCATTCTTTACCGGCAACCGCCAGTCGCCCTGGTACCTGGTGGCCTTTGGCATGATCGGAGCCACCCTGTCGGGGGTTACTTTTATCTCGGTGCCTGGTTGGGTAGGTGCCACCCGTTTTACCTATATGCAAATGGTAATGGGCTACATGGTGGGCTATTTCTTTATTGCCACCGTGCTGATGCCGCTCTACTACCGCCTCAACCTGATCTCCATCTATCAGTATCTGGCCAGCCGCTTCGGGCCGCGGGCCTATAAAACGGGCGCCTTTTTCTTTTTGCTGTCGCGCACCATCGGGGCGGCCTTCCGGTTGTTTCTGGTAGCCGGGGTGCTGCAACTGGCCTTTTTCAACCATTACGGCATCCCCTTCAGCGTGTCGGTGCTGGTTACTATTCTGCTTATCTGGGTGTACACCTTTCGCGGGGGTATCAAGACCATCGTTTGGACAGATACCCTACAGACCCTGTTTATGCTTACTTCGGTGGGGGTTACTATTATTATCATCACCCGGGAGCTGGATTTATCTTTCAGTGGTATAGCCACGGCCATAGAGCACAGCGGCTACGGGCAGATGTTTGTTTGGGACTGGTACAGCAAGCAGAATTTTTTCAAGCAGTTTTTTTCGGGGGTTTTTATTGCCATTGTGATGACTGGTCTGGATCAGGATATGATGCAAAAAAACCTGACCTGTAAAACCTTGCCGGATGCACAGAAAAATATGCTGTGGTTTAGCGTCACCCTGTTTGTGGTTAAATTCATCTTCCTGGTGCTGGGGGCGTTGCTTTATATCTATGCCGGCAGCAAGGGTATTGCCCTGCCGGAGCGGGCCGATGATTTGTTCCCGACTATGGCGCTTAATCATCTGGGAATGGTGGCCGGCATCACTTTTCTGCTGGGTATCACCGCAGCAGCCTACTCCAGTGCCGATTCAGCCCTGACAGCCCTCACTACTTCATTCTGTGTTGATTTTCTGGGCTTCCGGGCTGACGAAGACAACCGCAAGACCAGGACATTGGTGCACCTGGGCTTTTCGGTATTGCTGTTTGCTATCATCATGATTTTTTGGTTAATCAACGACCAGAGTGTAATCAGTGCGGTGTTTACTGCGGCCGGCTACACCTACGGGCCGCTGCTGGGCATGTATGCCTTCGGCCTGTTTACCAACCGGCAGGTGCAGGATAAGTGGGTGCCGCTGGTGGCTGTGTTATCGCCCATCGTATCATACCTTATCAGCCTGAATGCCAGTCGTATAATCGAGGGCTATCAAATGGGTTTTGAGGTGCTGATACTTAATGGTGCCCTTACGTTTCTGGGCTTGTTGTTGATTCACAAGAAAGAATCTGCTTGATATATTACAGGTCGAGCTCCTTGCCCGGATCCCAAAAAACCTGTTCAAAATTCTGAACCTGGTTGTCTTTAACCACGATCCCTTCGGCTCTTAGTTTTTCGGCCATCGTATCGGGGGTAGCAAAGTGGTGGCGGCCGGTAAGCAGGCCCTGGCGGTTTACCACCCGGTGGGCCGGTACTTCGGGCCGGTTGTGGGCGGCATTCATGGCCCAACCTACCATACGGGCGCTGCCTTTGCTGCCCAGGTAGTGGGCAATGGCACCATAGCTGCTTACGCGGCCGGGGGGTATCAGCTTTACTACTTCGTAAACCAAATCGAAAAAACCGGGTTCGGGAGCCATGATATTGTTTGGTGGTAAAAGTAGTGTTTTTCTGCATTCAGTGTTAAATTAGCCCAAAAAACCGTTTGATTATAACTGTTAGCATGATTTGGCGAATAGTAGCGACCAGCGCCCTGTTTCTACTGGGCGGTTGTGCGCCCATGTATTTTCCCAATAAAATCAACACGCCCCTGTTGAGCAATCAGGGCGAAGTGCAGGTAGGGGTTTTTGGCGCCACTTCGGGGCTCGATATCCAGGCCAGCTATGCCGCTACCGATCAGCTTGGTATCATGGTTAACGGTAGTTTTTTGAATGAGAAAGCCGATGATGCCGGCAATGCCCGCAAGCAGAATTTTGGTGAGATAGGCCTGGGGTATTTACACCGGCTGGGCAACAAAGGCAGGCTCGAGATATTTGGCGGTTACGGCAGGGCCAGTGTGCAGTCGGCCTACAACAACGGCTATTTTGTGGACTATGCCGATGTGGACATGAACCGTATCTTTATCCAACCGGATGTGGGCTTTAGCAGCCGGGTGTTTGAAGGTGCCCTGGCTATGCGTTTTGTGATAGTCAATGCCCGGCAGGGTAATTTTTCCTTTACGCGCTCATTCCTGGAGCCGGCCCTTACCTTCAAAGTGGGCTTCCCCTATATCAAATTCGTAACCCAGGCCGGCCTTTCCTTGCCGTTGCATTCGGATAACCTGGTAGAAAACCAACCGGTTATGTTTTCTTTTGGCTTGCAGGGCTATATTAACAGGAAATGAATATTTTTACTAAAAAACAACAGGAGTTGGCAATCTTAATAAAGCTACCTATCTTTGCAGCCCTGTTTAGCATTTAGCAACGAGATAATGAAACGAACATATCAACCTTCACAAAGGAAGCGCAGAAACAAGCACGGTTTCAGGGAGCGTATGTCTTCGCCCAGTGGCAGGGCTGTTTTGGCCCGCAGGCGAGCCAAAGGCCGCAAAAAGCTTACCGTATCGGACGAGCGCAGGTATAAGTAATTACCGGCCGGCTTCCTTTTTGGCGGGTTAATCGCTTTTTCAAATGGTACAATTTGAAAAAAACACCCGTAAAACTTTCAGGAAGGCCGAGCGGCTCACCAGTAAAAAAATCATTAACCAACTTTTTACCGAAGGCAGGTCTTTTCACCTGCCTCCTTTGCTTGTCAGGTATCTGCCTCTGCCGGAGGGCACTACTCATCATCAGGTGCTTATATCGGTACCGGGGCGTCATTTCAAAAAAGCCAGCCAGCGCAACCGCCTCAAACGCCAGTTACGGGAGGCCTACCGCCAGCACAAACATCTGCTAGCCGATCTGCCGCAAAAGCTGGCAATTGCTTATATTTATAGTTTGAAAGAAAAACTGCCTTACCAAACCATCGAGGCCCAACTAATTGACAGCCTGCATCGTTTGCAAAAGGTAACCAACCATGAAAGTAAAGAGCATTAGCAAATGGAAATGGCCGGCCGCAGTGGCTGTATTGCTATTGGTGGCTTTTGTGCGTCCGGGCGATAAGTATTTCGACATAGCCCGCAACCTGGAGATTTTTACTTCTTTGTTTAAGGAAGTAAATGCTTTTTATGTGGATGAAATCGACCCGGAAAAGACCATCAAGGTGGGCATAGATGCCATGCTCAATTCGCTCGACCCCTATACAAATTATATTCCGGCCGAGGATATGGCAGCCTACAAGACCATGACCACCGGAGAATACGGAGGTATAGGCGCCTATATCAGCAAGCTGCAAAACAAAATTGTGATCTCGATGCCTAACGAGGGCTTTCCGGCTGATCAGGCGGGCCTGAAGATTGGCGATGAACTGCTCAAAATAGATGATACCGAGGTAAGCGGTATGAATACCAATGAGGTAAGCAAGCTGCTCAAGGGCAAGCCCGGCACCCCGGTAACCCTTACGGTAAAACGCCAGGATAAGGTACTGACGTTTGAACTTACCCGGGCCAAGATCGTCATTGACAACGTGCCCTATTATGGTATGGTAAGTGATAATATTGGCTACATCCAGCTTACCGAGTTTACTACCCAGGCGGCTGCCGAAGTGCGTAAGGCGCTGCTGGATCTGAAAAAACAGGGCGCTGCCGGCATTATTTTCGATCTGCGTGACAACCCGGGTGGCATCTTGCAGGAAGCGGTGGACATCTGTAATCTTTTTATCCCCAAAGGCCAGGTGGTGGTAGAGACCAAGGGCAAGACACCCAATTGGAATAAAGTGTATAAAACTGTGAAAAACCCGATAGATACAGAGATACCCATTGTGGTGCTGACCAACGGCAACAGCGCCTCGGCTGCCGAAATTGTGTCGGGTACCCTGCAGGACTACGACCGGGCAGTGCTGCTGGGGCGCAAGACCTTTGGCAAAGGGCTGGTACAAAGCACCCGGCCGGTGGGTTACGACAGCCAGGTAAAAATTACCGTAGCCAAATACTACACCCCGAGTGGCCGCTGTATCCAGGCTATCGACTACGCCCACCGCCATGCCGATGGTAGTGTGGATAAAATTCCCGATTCGCTTAAAACAGCCTTTACCACAGCCCATGGCCGCACCGTGTATGATGGGGGCGGCATTACCCCCGACATCACCACCGAGGCCGAATACCTGGCTCCGGTTACGGTAAGCCTGCTTACCAACGGTTATTTCTTCGCTTATGCCAATGAGTACTATTACCGCCATCCGCAAGCGCCCGGTATGCTCACCTTTGAGGTTAGTGATAAGGTGTATGAAGATTTTATTTCCTGGCTGGGCGACAAGGAGTTATCCTATAAAACAGAGGCGGAGCGGGCCCTGGAGGAGTTTGAGCAAAAAGCCCGTGAGTGGGAGCATTATGAGCGCATCGAGCCGCAAATAGCTGCTTTGCAGCAAGCTGTAGTGCACGACCCTCAGCGCGACTTGCGCACCTATGAGCAGGAAATAAAAGACCTGCTTGGGCGTGAGATACTGGCGCGCTACTACCTGATAAAAGGGGAGGTGGCCTACTCTATCCGCCACGATCGCGATGTGGCCGAAGCCATCGGGGTGCTCAATGATCCGGCTCGCTACCGGGGTTTGTTACAATTGCCAAACTGATTTGTCAAACATGATCTTGTCGCTGGAAACCGCCACTGCTGCCGGCAGCGTAGCCTTGCACCATCAGGGCGAACTGGTCGCTACCCTTACCGAGGCCAACGACTATTCGCATGCCGAGCGCCTGGCACCTATGATTGACCAATTACTGCGAGAGCAAGGTATAGCCACCCACCAGCTAGAGGCGGTGGCCGTATCGGCCGGGCCGGGCTCTTATACCGGCTTGCGCATCGGGGTTTCCACGGCCAAGGGCCTGTGCTATGCCCTGGATATACCGCTGCTGGCCGTCAATACGCTGGAGGCCATGTTGGGGGGGATGGCGCAGCGCTACCCCGGCAAATGGCTGTGCCCCATGATCGATGCCCGCAGGATGGAGGTGTACTGCCTGCTGGCCGATGACCACGGCCGTATTGTAGGGCCGCCAGCGCCCAGGATCATCGATGAGCATAGCTTTGCCGCTACTCTGGCCGAGCATCAGATAGTGTTCTTTGGCAGCGGGGCCGCCAAATGCCGGGCGGTGATTACAAGCCCGCAGGCGCTGTTTGTAGAGGGCGTACATCCTACTGCCGAACAGGTGGGCTATCTGGCCTGGCAGAAGTATTTGCAGCAGGATTTTGCCGATACCGCTTATTTTGAACCCGAATACCTGAAACCGTGGATGGCCACCAAGGCCAAAACCAGTTAGCTATGGAAGAACCGATTGTAAACCGCGTAGCACGCAGTGCGCTAATCACCCTCGACCTGGCCGATTTCTATCACCCGGGCGAACGGCTGGTCTATGACCTGGCACAAAACCTGTATCAGGGGTTGATTCTGAAAGAAAAGGATTTTCGCGCCTTTGTAAAAGAGCATGACTGGAGCGCCTATGCCGGTAAGAATGTGGCCCTCACTTGTACGGCCGAAGCCATTATACCTACCTGGGCCTATATGCTGCTGGCCAGCGCCCTGACGCCCCACGCGCATCTGGTAGTGTTCGGTACGCTGGAGCAGCTCGAGCAAGCCCTGTTTCAGCAAGCCCTGAGCCGCCTGAACCCGGAAGACTATCGCGACCAGCGGGTGGTGATCAAAGGCTGCGGTGAGGTGCCGGTGCCGGAGTATGCTTATGTGGAGATAACCCGCCTGTTGCGGCCGGTGGTTAAGTCGCTTATGTATGGCGAGCCCTGCAGCACAGTGCCGGTGTTTAAGCGTAAGTAAACCGTGTAACATATCCATGCTGCAGGCGTTTTGACAATATGATGCGTAATTTTCTTTGGTTATTCTTTCTGGCCGGCCTGATGGCCGGCTGTACTTTTAATGAACCGGTGACTTTTCGGGGTCTTGAAAACCTGGCGCTGACTGGTGCCGATGACGAGCATCTGAACCTTACGGCCGAGGCGGTCTTTTACAATCCTAATAAAGTAGCCGGCAAGCTACGGGAGGTGTATATTGAAGTGTGGCTACAAGAACAGCGCCTGGCGGTAATCAGCCAGGAGAAAAAAACCACCGTGCCGGCAAACGACACTTTTCAGGTGCCTTTACAAGCCCGTATTGCCACCCGTGCCCTGCA
>WFNR01000067.1 GCA_015488485.1 Cyclobacteriaceae bacterium
CAAAGAGACCTTTTTAAAACCCTGAAAGTGAGTATCACCAAAATATATGAGGCTAAAAATGATATCTTCCAGCCGGTGGTCTCTCCCGACAGCAAAAAACTAGCCTGGCGGGAAGGCCGTGGCAAGCTGGTGGTAGCCAACATCTCCCCAACCGGAAAAATAAGCAAGCCGGTAACGCTGCTCGATGGTTGGGCCATACCGGGAGGTGTAAGCTGGAGTCCCGACAGCCGCTGGCTGGCCTATGCCCTCGATGACCTCGACTTCAATAAAGAAATCTACATCCACGCGGCCGATAACAGCCGGCCTCCGGTGAATGTTAGCATGCATCCGAAGGGCGACTATAACCCGGTATGGAGCAAAGACGGCAGCAAACTGGGCTTTCTGTCGGCCCGCAACAATGGCGATGTGGACGTGTGGTTTGCCTGGCTTAACAAACGCGATTGGGAAAAAACCAAACAGGACTGGGAAGAAGATGAAGAAGATAACAAAGACGAGAAAAAGAAGGATGCACCCATCAAAATAGACTTTACCGACATTCATTACCGCCTTACCCAGGTTACGGCCCTGCCGGGCAATGAGGGCAATCTGGCTATCAGCGATGATGGCGAGTACTTCTTCTTTACCACCAACCGCAATTCGCGCCAAACCTGGAAGGCCGATCGTGATTTGTATAAAATAAAATGGGATGGCAGTAAGAAAAAAGCCCTGACCACCCACAACACCAATCCGGATGATGTGCAGCCGGGGCCGCAAGGCAAAAAGCTGTATTATAAAAAGCAAGGCGGCAAACTGGCGCGCGTTGATATCGCCTCGGCCAAAGTGGAAAACCTGCCTTTCCAGGCTACTATGGACATCAACCACCCGGAAGAACGTAAGCAAATATTCAACGAAGCATGGCGCACCTTGTATGCCGGCTTTTACGACCCGCAGTTTCATGGCCGTGATTTCAAAGCGCTGCACGACAAGTATTTCGACTGGGCCATCAGCGCCTCCACCAAAACCGATTTTCAATATGTGTTTAACCTGATGCTCGGCCAATTGAATGCCAGTCACATGGGGTTGTACGGCTCCGACATGCAGGAAACCCAAAAAGAAAGAAACGGCCTGCTGGGACTCGACCTGGAGCCCCTGAAAAACGGAGTAAAAATACGCAGGGTGGTACCCAAAAGCCCGGCCGACCGCGAAAGCAGCCGCTTGCTGGCTGGTGAGATTATTACCGCTATTAATGGTCAGCCGGTGTCGGCCAGCGCCAACTTTTACGCCCCGCTGGTAAACAAGGTAAACCAAAAAGTATTGCTGCAGGCTATCGGTACCAATGGCCAAAAACGCGAAGTCATCATCAGGCCCACTGGTAGCTTGAGCAATCTGCTATATGATGAGTGGGTGGCAGAGCGCAGAAAACTGACTGAAAAATATTCGCAAGGTCAGCTCGGCTACATTCATATCCGCGGCATGAACTGGACCAGCTTTGAGCAATTTGAGCGCGAGCTTACCGCCACCGGCCAAGGTAAGAAAGGCCTGGTGATTGATGTGCGCTTCAATGGCGGAGGCTGGACGACCGACTATCTGATGACCGTGCTTAACGTACGCCAGCATGCCTACACCATTCCGCGGGGTGCGGCCAGTAACCTGGAAAAAGAGCACAGCCGCTTCCGGGAGCATTATCCCTATGGCGAGCGCCTGCCCCTGGCCGCCTGGACCAAGCCGGCCATAGCCATGTGCAATGCCAACAGCTATTCCAATGCCGAAATCTTTTCGCATGCCTTCAAAACCCTGAAGCGAGGCAAGCTGGTAGGTACGCCTACTTTCGGGGCAGTTATCTCCACCGGAGGCCAACGGCTGATTGACGGCTCTTTGGTGCGCTTGCCTTTCCGCGCCTGGTATGTATTGGCTACCGACAAGAGCATGGAGAATATACCGGCCGTACCGGATGTGATTATCGACAACGCCCCGGACAGCAAAGCCAAAGGCATTGATGAGCAACTGCAAAAAGCCGTGGAAATCCTGCTGCAGGAGATTGAGGAATAACGGTTACCGCTGATGTAATCTTTGTAGCAGCAATTCGATGACCGACTACCTTTGCCGCCCTGAAAAACAAAGAGTATGATCAGAAGATTTAGTAGCGGATTGCTTTTGTTATTTTGGGCCGGCTATTTGCCTGCCCGGGCGCAGGATAGTGGCCTTACGGTCATCAAAGCCGATCAGCCGGTAAAAATTGACGGTGTGGCTGATGATCCGGTCTGGCAACAGGCACAGGCAGTGAGCAATTTTTTATCAGTACTTCCCTACCGACACTACCACTGCCATCGGCCAAACCGAGGTGTATGCGACCTATGACGATAAAAACCTGTATTTTCTCTTTAAATGCTACAACGACCGGCCCGGCAAGTACATAACCACCTCCCTGCGCAGGGACTACCGGGGTGGCTCCAACGATGGTATTTCGGTAATTATCGATACCTATCAGGATAAAACCAATGCCTTTCTTTTCGGCATCAACCCATTTGGCGTATTGCGCGAAGGCCTCATTACCAATGGTGGCGAAGGACGCCAGGACTACAGCCTGTCGTGGGATAACAAATGGACTGGTGAAGCCCGTATACTGGATAGCATATGGGTGGCCGAAATTGCCATTCCTTTTAAAACACTGCGCTTCAAAGACGGCACGCGCTCTTTTAATATGAATTTCTACCGCATAGACACCAAATACAACGAACGCTCTACCTGGGCGCACATACCGCGCAATAACCAGATATTCAACCTGGCCTTTTTGCAGGAGGTAACCTTTGCCGAGCCACTGCAAAAACCGGGCGCCAACGTAGCAGTCATTCCCTATGCCTCACTCAACGGTTATCAGAATAACCTGTCGGGTGGCACCGAGAGTAAGGAACAAGGTGGCGGCTATGGCATAGGTGGTGATGTGAAGGTGGGCATTACCCCGGCCCTTAACCTGGATCTGACCATCAATCCGGATTTTTCGCAGGTGGAGGTGGACCGCCAGGTTACCAACCTGACACGCTTTGAGCTGTTCTTTCCGGAGCGCAGGCAGTTTTTTCTGGAAAATGCCGACCTGTTCGCCAATTTCGGGGGGCGCAATGCCCGGCCTTTTTTCAGTCGCAGAATCAGTATTGCCCGCGATACCCTAACCGGCCAGAATGTATCGCAGCCCATTCTTTTTGGCGCCCGCCTGAGCGGCAAAGTGTCGAAAGACCTGCGCGTGGGCCTGATGAGTATGCAAACCGCTCCGGTGGAGGAAGCCAACCAACCTTCACTTAACTATTCGGTGGCAGTGCTCCAGCAAAAGGTTTTCACCCGCTCCAATATTGCCGCTATCTTTGTTAATAAAGAAGATTTTCAGTACAACGATGCCAATCCCGGTTCTTTCCACTACAACCGGGTGGCCGGCCTGGAATACAACCTGGCCTCGGCCGACAATGTCTGGACCGGCAAGGCCTTTTACCATTACTCGTTGGAGCCCGACAATCCGGACAGCACTTATTCTTATGGTGTCAAACTCACTTATAATAAGCGGCACTTTGGCGCTACGGTACTGCATCAGGCTATCGGTAATAATTTCAATGCAGAGGTGGATTTTGTGCCGCGCAGGGGGTTTCAGCGCTTTTCACCGGAAGTTAATTTTCGCTTTTACCCGAACGGCAAGGTAATTAACCGGCACGGCTTAACCCTACGAGCCGATGTGTTGTATGATTACAACTGGCGCAAGACCGACCATAAGCTAAGTGCCGGCTATAATTTCTTTCTTCAGGATCAGAGCTTTCTGTTCGTCTTTATGAATGAAGAGTACATCTACCTGAAATACCCGTTCGACCCCACCCGCACGGGAGGCACTCCCCTGCCGGCCAACAGCAGCTATACCTACAAGTATGCCAGTTTTATGTTCCGCTCCGACCAGCGTAAACGTATCTACGGTTTTGCCAACGGCTCGGCCGGGCAATTCTTCAATGGTACGTGCTACAACCTGGGCGGTAATGTCAATTTCCGCTTTCAACCCTATGGATTTATTGGTATAGATGTACAGTACAACAGCGTGAAACTGCCCGAGCCCTATGCCAGTGCCGACTTGTTTCTGGTCGGGCCACGCATTGATATCACCTTTACCAAATCCATTTACCTGACTGGGCTCTTCCAGTACAACAATCAGATCGATAATTTCAATACCAATATTCGCTTCCAGTGGCGTTATAAGCCGGTTTCGGATATTTACCTGGTTTATACCGACAATTATTACGCCAGCGATTTCAGCCCCAAAAACCGCTCGCTGGTTTTTAAAATCACCTACTGGTTCAGCATCTAATTGTCGGTTTTGAGCAAAAAATGGCCGGTAAGCGTTGGTACGCCATTTGCACCGGGCACGATATGGTAATAATAAGTGCCGGCTGGTAAGCTGGCATCGTCAAAGATCACATCCTGGTTGTTATAGCCTTTAAATTCGGCCACTTTATCACCCCAGCGGTTTAGTATTATAACCCGGTTGTTGGGATAAAACTCGATATTCTCGATTACCAGAAAATCATTGTAGCCATCGCCATTGGGCGATACGCCATTATACACACGCAGAGGCGGTAGCTCCCCTCCTACATCTACGTTGTTTATGGTAATGGTTTCTACCGTACATACACCTACCAAATCACAAACCTGCAGGTCCAGGTCATCGGTACCTTTGAAGGTAACCCCGGTATAATCAATAACCAGCGTGGTATTGATTATGCTCGCCTTGGCCTTGCTCCTAGGTTGTCTTACAATGGTAATCGAGCTGAAGTCGATATTATTATTGGGGTCGGAAATAATGGTGGTCAAGTCCAAGGTCAAGGTATTCGAACCGGCCGCAATATTGGCCACCACCGAGTCGATAACCGGGGGCTGGTTAGCCACCAGAAAATCAATGGTACTCTCATCAAAATTGTTGCATTGGTTAGTAAGGCGGTAGGTTAGCTGGTCATTAGCAGCGGCATCGGGGTCGGGCTGGTACTCGATACTGCCCCCGCTGAGCACGGTAGCCGCACCGTACAAAGGTGCCGTTATAATAGTAGTAGTCAGCACATCACCGACATTGATGGCAGCCGCAGCCTGCACATCCACTACGGTAGTCTGACCGATATCCACACTATCCTGCAGGGCTGCGGCTGTAATCGGCAGGTTAGGGATGATGAGCACCGTATCTTGTGCGCTGCAGCCGCCCAGCACATTGCTCACCTGCCACACCAGCACCACCGTATCGGTAGTGATATTGGTCAGCGAGGCCAGTGAATCGGTGGCATCGGACAGGGTGGCGCTACCGGTTATGATCTGCCAGGAAGCGCTTTCGTTGGCAGCAGCCGGCTTGGCCGCCAGGGTGGTTCCGGTGGTGCACAAGCTTTGGTCGGCACCGGCATTGGCCACCGGTTGCGGCTCTACCGTTACCTGTACGCTATCCGTACTGATACAGCCGGCCCGGTCGATAGTCAGCTTGGCGGTATATGTGCCGGCAGCAGCATAGGCAAACGACTGGTTGCCGCTGCTACTGGCATCTGCCACGCCATCGTTGTCGAAGTCCCAGCTATACACATCACCGGCCTGCACATTGAGCGAGGCATCGGTAAATGTGGTAGCATTGCCTACACACACCACATCGGGCACCAGGCTGTCCGTAGCCCCGTCACAGAGCGTAATGTTGTAGTAGCCCGTAAGGCCATACACATTGCTTTTGTTGCGCATACGAATACCCAGCACATGGCTGCCGGCCGCCAGACTAGTGGTTGGTAGCACAAAGGTGCTGTCGAGGCTGTCGAGCGGAGTGGCCAGCGACACAGCGGTAGCGGCACCGGTACCCGGGTCGCTATCGTAAAAATACTCGAAGCCGGCCAGGCTATCGGCCGCAAAGGCATCCACAAAAAAGCTCTTGGTAGCTAGCACACTCCACAGTCCGTAGGCATCCATCGCCCGTACCGTAAGAGTGTGGTAGCCGGGCGACAGGCTGGCCGCAGGTATCATCGTGTTAAAATCCACTATATTACCGGTCGTAATGCCCAGAGAGGTAGCATTGCCTATCCCCGGGTCACTATCTATATAGTACTCCATAGCCACTATATCGGCCGGTACCGCCAGATTTGTCTGGCTTATATAAAACGATTTGGCAGCAATAACCGACCAGTCACCATTAGTGCTCTGCACGCGTACCACCAGGGTGTGAAACCCCACCGGCAGACTGGCTGTAGGGATTGTTAAATTTATATCAAGTTTAGGAGCAACAGAAACCGACACCGGGGTGGCTGAGCCGATACCCGGGTCGCTATCGATATAGTACTCCATAGCCACTATATCGGCCGGTACCGCCAGGTTTGTCTGGCTTATATAAAACGATTTGGCAGCAATAACCGACCAGTCACCATTAGTGCTCTGCACGCGTACCACCAGGGTGTGAAACCCCACCGGCAGACTGGCTGTAGGGATAGTTAAATTTATATCAAGTTTAGGAGCAACAGAAACCGACACCGGGGTGGCTGAACCTATACCCGGGTCGCTATCGATATAGTACTCCATAGCAGCAATATCCTGAGCGGCTGCCCGGGCCAGCAGTAAACAACAGATCAACAGCAGGAATAGGCCGCGCATGACAGAAAAAATTAATTACCCTTGGCCTTGATATTGACCGGCAAATCGTTGCCTACCGGTATTACGGCCGGCATAGTTATAGACTGAATATACGGCAAGAGATTACCATCGGCATCGAAAGGATTAGGCCCTCCTGAAGGCCCCATATCTTCAGTAGTAGGGTTATCGACAGAACCTGCCAAAGCCGGAGAGCCTGTCTGTAGGGTAAAATCAAAAGAATTGTCCCAGGTGCCAGACCCTAAAGGAAAATTGGTAAACATGGGATCGAAACTACCTGAAACACTTTCCAGATTACCGGTTGTGGTATTGCCATCTACTCCGCTAACAAAAACATGATAAGCATCCGAACTAGCGCCATAAGCCAGATTATAATTCCAGGCATTATTGGTAACGGTAACAAAAGCTGCGGCATCTACCCGCACTCCGTAAAAAATATTATGGTCAAATACACAATTATTTGCATCAAAGAAAAACAGCTCTTGATTGCCGGCAAACAAGTTGTACTGAAAGGTAACATTGGTCACATCAATTGAACGGCCCGAGCCTGTGTGAAGAATGATATTATTACTAACAAAAGTACTATTAACACTAGGAGAATTATTAATAGTTATTGAACCACCAAATTCGTAAAATATATTGTTGCGGATTATTAGATTAGAAACTTGTGTACTACTAGCATCAGTGATGTAACTTCTAAACCGACAATTTTCGATAAGAATACCATCCAGCGAATTTATGCCTACAGCGCCCAATCTAAAACCATTTGCATATCTAATCACCTCTAAACCTGAGACTCTTACATTAGAAGCAGTGATATAAACATCCCGAACAGTAGAATAATTGTTATTATCTCTTTGAGGTCTTATACCTATCCCGAATAAGGTCAGGCTTTTATCAATGGTAATATCGCCATAGTTATTGATGCTCGGCACCACATAAATAATATCACCGGCCGCTGC
>WFNR01000068.1 GCA_015488485.1 Cyclobacteriaceae bacterium
CGCATAACTGGTTTCGAGGTTATATCGTATTCACATTTCTCCATTTGACGCCCTTAGCATCGTAGCTTTCTATAGCGGGTTGTACCACAGAGTTACACAGAGGAGCACAGAGTTTCACAGAGGGCGAGCTAACCTTTGTGTAGCTCTGTGTTTTCTTGGTGCCCTTTGTGCAATAGCCTTTAGCGCTCCACATGGGTGAGGCCATACCGCAGCGTTACACAGAAGCGCATAGAGAAAGCAACTCATGGCGGTTAAGATGGCAAACAGCAGATATGTGATTGAATAAATGAGAATTGTAGCCGACTTCGATAACCTGGCTTCGAGAACCTCAGCCAGGACAGCCAGCTATAACAGACCTAAACAAGTCCGGGTATTACACACATTGTTTAGGGTTAAGGGGTTTCTTTTGGATTTTGGTTGTCCTCGGTCTTCACCCCATCTACGCATTCCCGCATTTACACATTTCCGCTTCTTCGCTTTACAGCCGCGGCCAACTGCTCCATACCCTGCCTGATCAGGTTGCGCGGTGAGGCGATATTCATTCTGGCAAAGCCGTCACCACCGGGGCCATAGCTGTAGCCTGGATTCAGCGCCAGGCCGGCATCTTCTGCCAGAAAAGTGCTAAGCTGTTGATTATCAAGACCCAGGCTACGCATATCGAGCCACAACTGATAGGTGCCCTCGGGCGGACGAAAACGAACTGCCGGTAATTCGCTGTGCAGAAAATCATCGACAAAGTTGATATTACCCTGCAGGTAGGCAATCATGCTGTTGAGCCATTCGCTGCCTTGCCGATACACGGTGGCGATGGCGGTATTGCTAAAGGCATTGCTTTTGTCGAGATGATAGCGCTGAATAAACTTTTGTACGGTGGTGCGTATGCTGCGGCTGGGGGTAAACAGGTAAGAGCTTACCAGCCCGGGGATACCGAAGCTTTTGCCCGCGGAGGAGACCATTACGACATTTTCGCCCAAAGGTGCATAGATGCCGAGGGTAGCGGTGAACTGATGAGGCGGGTAGACAATATCGAGGTGTATTTCATCGCTGATCAGCAGCACATCATGGCGGGCGCAGATATCGCACACCTGCTGCAGCTCTTCAGGCCGCCATACGCGGCCGGTGGGATTGTGGGGCGAGCACAGGATCATAATCTTGTTTTCCGGTCTGGCTGCTTGTTTTTCGAGGTCGTCAAAGTCCATCCGGTAGCCGTGCTCCGTAGCTATCAGCGGGTTGTAAACCACCTGACGCCCCAGCTTCTTAATGGTACTCATAAAGGCGCTGTACACCGGAGGTTGGACGATTACCCCTTCACCGGCCTTGCTGAGCTCACTGATGATAATGGCAATGCTGGTATTGACACTGGGTGTAAACAAAAGCTCTTTACCCACCACCTCGCTGCCATAGCGGCTGCGGTGCCAGTGGGCAATGGCCTCGCGCAGGGCCGCGGTGGGTGTTTCGTAGCCGAATAGGCCTAGTTCAGCCCGCTCGGTGAGCGCCTTGATTAGCTCTGGCATCACTTTGAAATCGGTGTCGGCTACCCAAAAAGGCAACAGTCCGCTACGCCCGAATATCTTTTCCTGAAAGGCGGGATTGTGGCGGATAAACTGCTGGCGGTCTAGCTCGGGGAATTCATCAAAACTGCTTGGCATGGGTGTTTTTGGATAAAGGTAGGATAAATTTTAACAAAAAACGGCAATATGTGACGGGGTTCACTTTGGCGGTGGTAAGCGGGCGCTTCCTTTGCAGGAAGTAATGTTAAAAAAAGAGAAAATAAGTATAACAAACGCTAACTAACTATGGACTTGAGAGAATTGGTAAATCATCCTGAAACCACTATTGTAGATGTGCGTACGCCATCGGAGTTTATGAGCGGTCATGTGGAAGGCTCCGTTAATATTCCACTGGACGAGGTGCCTTACCGCATAGAGGAGTTTCGTGCCATGCCGGGGCAGATTGTGCTCTGCTGTGTGTCGGGTGGCCGTAGTGGCCAGGCACAGGCCTACCTTAGCATGCACGGCCTTGACAACGTACACAATGGCGGTGGCTGGATGGATGTCAACTTTTTAAAATATCATGCAGCGTAAGCTGGGAGTTTAGGTGAACAGTAGGGCCGCTCTATACAGGGCGGCCTTTTTTTAGTTCAAAAACTCATCAAAAGTTACCGATACATAGTACAGCCCGCCTATCCATGCGTTGCCCAGGCCGGTGGCGTAGTAGTTGTTCAGCAGGTTGGCACCGCCCACCTTTACCACTGACGACAGCGCGGGCAGCTTAATACTTACCTGGGCATCGAGGGTGTTGTAGGCGGCTATACGGGCGCGGCCAAAATCGGACTCCCAGTTAAAGGCCTCCTGCCAGCGCCAGTCGATGCTAAAGCCCACGTTGTTCAGCAGGTGGTAGTTGCGCAGACCGATATTCAGCTTATATGGCGGGGTGTTGAAGCGCGCCTGAAAGCCGGCCGCGTTGTTTTGCCCTACGTCAATGGTGTTGTTTACCAGATTGCTACGCACTATATAGCCGCCCGGCAGCATCAGGTCCAGGCCCACGGCCCAGCCGTAGGTGGCTACCGGATTGGCGCTGCTTACGGTAGTAATATAGCGGCTTTCGTTGTTGGTGCCAGGGTTTTGCACCAGCGCCTGCTTGGCGTGGAAGTTGTTGTAGGTGTTATGGAAAAAATAGGTGTCGAAGTAAAGCATTTTGCTCAGGAACAACCCCTTGTAGCCAATTTCCAGGGCGGTAACCGTTTCGGGGCGGAATACCGGTAGCTGATAGGGCTCGCTTTCCGGCACACCGGTAAAAGGGTTATTGCCCGACAGGGCAAACACCGGCTGGTCCAGCAGACCGTAGGCCTCTTGCACCACGCGGTTGCCGCCAATTACCTGAAAGCTGAATTGGCGGCCGTTGATATCCATCTGGCCCAGTGCCAGATTTGTCCACTGGTCGGAGGTGGCCGGAAAACGGAAAGCGGTTTGGGTGGAGGCCCGCAGGTTGTGGGTCTTGTCTTTATTGAGGGCCAGCACCAGTGACATGCGTGGGGTAAACCGCCCATCGAAATACTGGTTTTTGTCGTAGCGCCCGGAGAATGTGACATTCAGCCTTTCGTTGAAAAACGGCTGTATAAGCTGCACATAGGCACCAAACTGGTTTTGTATAATCGGCTCGCCCGGCTTATCGAAAAATATGGTGCCGTTGGTGTTGAGGCGGTAAATGCGGTGGCTGAGGCCTACCTGCAGTTTGGTGGCGGTAAAGAGATAAGAGAAATCATACATCCCCTCGGCATGCACCATGCTACTGTGGTCGATTACCAGACCGCCCCCTTCATTTACCGGGGTGCTGATCAGCGGTTGCCAGATGCTGTCAAATTCGGGGGTGCCGGGCAGCGGCCGGGCCGGCAGGGCCGGATTCTGAATGAGGCCGTCAGGCAGGCGGTTGTCGGCAGCTACACGGGCAAAGTAGTACGACAAGTCGAGCGGCTTGCCGCCCGGGTAAATGTAGTTTTGTACAAAGGATTGTATGAAATCGCTGTACCAATCTTCACTCGACTTCCACATTTCATTAAACTTGAGCATGGTGCCACCCATATCGTAGGTCTTGCCGGCATTTTCTTTTACCGTCCACAGGCGCACAAAGTAGTGCGGATTACGCAATTCCAGCTTGCCCATATAGGCCTCAAAGTCTTTCAGGGCAAAGCGGTTTTGGGCGGTATAGATGCTGGAGCCGCGGGCATAGCCACCCAGCAGCTCCAGCTCCAGATCGTTGTTGATCCGGTAGTTGAGCGTGGCACGGCCTTTCAGGTTGTATGTGTCATAGTCATAGATGTCGCCCTCCTTATAGCCGGTGCGGGTTATCAGTTGGTCGGGTATAAGGCCGATAACACGTTGCACTTCGGCATCATAGGCCGGGGTGCCGGGCACCAGGCCCTGGGTGCGGGCCACGCCATCGGCAATATCGCTGGCATAGTCCTGCAGGTTTACCGGTACTATCACGTCATCGCCATATACATTCACCCCATCGTAGCCGGGGTTGTAGTAGGGGTCGGTATTGGGGTCGTCCATGGCCAGGCGGTTGCGGTAGTCGGTGGCGGCCCAGTCTTTGGCCTGCAGGTAGCCGGCCACTATCTTAAAGGCAAACTTGTTATGAAACGAGCGCGCATAGCGCAGGTTGGCATCAACCATCGGGGTAGGGCCATTGAGAGGCGAGCCTACGTTCATCATGGCGGTTTGCACCGAGGCGGTGAGCCCCGGGTAGTCAAAAGGATTCTTACTGGTAATCAACATGGTGCCGTTCATACCTCCCGGCCCATACAGGGCCGAAGAGGCCCCTATAATCATCTCTACACTCTCTACATCCAATTGCGAAATACCGAATATATTGCCGGCCGCAAAGCTCAAGCCAGGGGGGGCATTGTCGATGCCGTCAACCAACTGGTTGAAGCGGAAATTGGCCTCGCCATTAAAGCCACGGGCATTGGGAAACTTGAACAGCAGCGAGTGGGTATTCATATCCACACCTTTCAGGTTGGCCAGGGCGTCATAAAAATTGGGTGCAGCCGTGCTGTTTACTTCGCGGATGTCCATCTTTTCCACCGATACGCCTGCTTGCAACACGTTCTCTTCCACCCGCGAAGCCGATACCACAATCTCCTGCCCCAGATAAACCTGCTCTGCCATTGCTATCTTCAGGTCACTGATGCTGGTCTCTACCGTAATGTATTGTGTTTGGTAGCCGATCATCGAGATCTGCAGCACCAGTGGAGGGGCCAGGTCGGTTTCCAGGCGGAAGGCTCCTTGGGTGTCACTCACCGTGCCGATCATCCGGTCTTTTACCTTGATATTCACCCCGGCCAGCGGCTCACCGGATTGCTTGTCGGTAATGGTGCCGCTAATCAGCAACTGGCCGAAAGCGGTGCTACTCAGGCTGAAAATCAGTAGTGGAAATAATAAAAATGACCGGGGCATCTTGATATTTTTATGTCGAAAATACAAATTTTTACCGTTTAAAGAGCCGCCTTCCATAAGCGTGATGATTTTTTGATACAATTAATAATAAGCTGGATTTTTCAGGGTTTGCAGAGGGTGGCGGACAAATTTTTTACCGCTATCACTGCGGAAAGAAGGAAAATTATGTTTAACTTGCTCATAAATAGACTTTTATTTTGTTAAAATAAGAGTGTCGGTTGAATGAGAAAGCTAAGTTTTCCTACACAACTGGTTGGCAACAATGATTTTCACATCACGGGTGTGGCCCTGGCCTATCTGGCTGCTGCCTACCTGGGTATGTGGTTTGCTTTTCCGGGTATCGGCAACTATCCGGTATGGCCGCCTGCCGGGGTGGCGCTGGCGTTGGTATTGCTGTTGGGGTACCGGGTGTGGCCGGGCATTCTTATCGGCTCGCTCATCACCTTTTCGGTGGTTTTCATTACCCAGGGTGTGCAGATGGATGCCACGGCAGTAGGGGTAATAGCCGGTATTGCGGTGGCCAATGTGGCAGAAGTATTACTGGGTAAATGGCTGTACGACAGGCTAATACGTGAGGTGAACACCCCTTTTGAAAAGACAGCCGATACGTTTAAGTTTTTGGTTATTACGCTGGTTATAGCGCTGGTGGGTTCAGCTGCCTATACGGTGGGGGTAAATGCCATGCTGCTCAATACCCACTTCCTGGGCCGGCAGTTGCTCTACAACTACCTGGCCGAGGCCAGCGGTATGTGGCTGTTTGCCGGTTTGCTGCTGGCGCTTACCCGTGGCAAGACGCATTGGCGTGCCAACTTGTTTAATCTGGCTGAGGCCTTTTTCTTTACGCTGGCAGTAGCTTTTCTGCTTTTTGTGATGCACAGCTACCAACTACCCGAGTCGATGGAGCGCTCTTTTCCTTTTTTGATTTTGCCTTTTATGCTGTGGGTGGCTTTTCGTTCCAGTGTGCAGGCGGTTACGGTAGTGGTTTTGGTTATAGCCATGTTTGCCATCTACATCACCATCAATGGGTCGGGGCCTTTCGTGCTGTCGGATGCGCAGCACTCGCTGCTGCTGTTGCAGCTTTTTATCATGGTGGTGGCGATAACCACCGTAGTGTTGTCGGCAGCGGTATTTGAAAGGGGAGAGGCGCGTACCAAGCTGGAGAAATTTAACGAGAACCTGGAAGGCCTGGTAAAAGCCCGCACCAAGGCCCTGGATGATGAGATTAAGATGCGCAGAAAGACCGAGCAAAAGATCCGCATATCGAACAATCAGTTGCGCAAGACCAACGAGGAGCTCGATAATTTTGTGTACAAAGTATCGCACGACCTGCGTGCGCCTATTTCCAGTATACTGGGATTGGTGAACATTGCCAAAAAGGACAACTCCCTGCCCAATATGCTGGCCTGTATCGAGCAGATAGAAAAAAGCGCCAAAACGCAGGATAATTTTATCAAGGATATAATAGAGCTCACCAAAAACGCTCGCGTGAAGCCGCGCTGGGAGAAAATAGATTTCAACCGGCTGGTGGATGAAACGTTCGAAACGTTGCGCTATTCTATGAATAATGTGCCGCCCAAACCCAAGCTGCACATCGAGCAAAAAAAGGAATTCTACTCCGATGCCAACCGCATGAAGGTGATATTCAATAATGTGCTGAGCAATGCCATTAAGTACAGCCCGCCCGAGCGCACCGAAATCGACATCAATGTGAAAGTGCTGAACGGCCATGCCAAAATAGCCATAGCTGATAAAGGCAATGGCATAGAAGAGAAATACCAGCAGGATGTGTTCAAGATGTTTTATCGTGCCACCGACCAGAATGCCGGCTCCGGTTTGGGGCTGTACATTGTAAAAGAAACCGTTGCCAAGCTGAAGGGCGATGTACGCCTTGACTCCAGACCCGGCCAGGGCACGGTGGTGCACCTGAAGCTACCCAATATGGCGCCCAATAGGCGCAGGCGCACAAGCAAAGTGTAGGCTGCTGATTAATAGACAGTTAAAAAATAAACATACGGTTTCTCCATATTCCTGCCTAATTGACCGGTAGGGTAGTTATCTTTGTGCCATACCCCTCGCATTTTTCTTTATTAAAAATACCCCATGAACAGACAAGTAGTAAAATTCAACTCCGCCAGCCGGCCGGAGTTTATCCAGGAGCTGCGCAGCCGCGTAAGCACCTATTTCAAGAATAAGGGTATCAGCCACTACGGCAACTGGCAGATGTGGCTGAAGACTGCCTTTATGATAACATTGTATTTTGGTCCGCTCACCCTGATGCTTACCGGTGTGGTGAGCGGCTTGTGGCCGGTGCTGGCTATGTGGGTGCTGATGGGCTTTGGTATGGCCGGCATCGGCTTTTCCATCATGCACGATGCCAATCATGGTTCATATTCGCGTAACAAGAAAGTAAACAAGATAATGGGCTTCCTGATTCATTTTATCGGTGGCTTCGGCATTAACTGGAAGATACAGCACAATGTGCTCCACCACTCATATACCAATATCGATGGTTTTGATGAAGACATAGGCCTGAAGATTATGCGCTTTTCGCCTACCCAGCCACGCAAGCCCTATCATCGTTTTCAGCTTATTTATGCCCCGTTTCTTTACAGCCTGATGACCCTGTACTGGTCCACCAGCAAGGATTTTGAGCAGTTGGTACGTTACCGCCAAAAAGGCCTGCTGCCAGGGCGCATTTCATTCGGCAAAGCGCTTGCCCAGGCTATTGCTTATAAACTCATGTATTTTGCCCTGGTGCTGGTCTTGCCGCTTATCCTGGTGGCCTTGCCCTGGTGGCAGATTGTACTCGGCTTTGTAGTTATGCACCTGATTAGCGGTTTGTTGCTGGCCTTGGTGTTTCAGCCGGCCCATGTTACCGAAGAAACGGACTTTTTCAAGGCCGAGCCGGGACAGAGTATGGCCAATAACTGGGCTATTCACCAGATGTACACCACGGCCAATTTTGCTCATAAAAATCGCTTGCTTTCTTGGTTTATTGGCGGGCTCAACTATCAGATCGAGCACCACCTGTTTCCCAATATTTGCCATGTTCACTACCGGCAAATATCCCGGATTGTCCGTGAAGTGGCCGCTGAGTTTGAAATCCCATATTTGCAATTCAATAGCTTTGTCGGGGCGCTGCGTAGTCATTTTGTGCTGCTGCACGAGCTGGGTACCGGTAAGTATGAACGCAAGCTGGCCCTGACCGCCCGCTAATCAAAATCTTAGGTCTGATTGTCCTACCTGAATTGATTGATCTGCCTGTTCTGCCTGTTCTGCCTGTTCTGCCTGAGGCTCTCGAAGGCAGGCTCTCGAAGGCAGGCTCTCGAAGGCAGGCTCTCGAAGGCAGGCTCTCGAAGGCAGGCTCTCGAAGGCATATGGCTGAGGCACCCGAAGCCAAGATACCGAAATCCTTATCTTGTCCTCGTTTAGTGAAACGCAACGAGGACACACGAGAAAAGCATATCTTATGCTCAAACCAACTCAATACTAACCATTCCTTTGCCATTCGCATAATCAATAGCACTGCTATAAAGATAATCTTCCGGGTTATCAACCCATCTGGCTTTCACAGGATTCATATGGATATAGTTTATTTTTGCGCATATATCGATTGAGTTATTGGTCAAATCTATGGCATGGTTATCATCTTTCCATATTTTATATTGTTTGGCCCGGCCTGTTCGTTTTGCTTCGAAAGCAAATTTGTCCAATAACCAATCTCTTCTGCTTTCCGGAATTTCCAATATCAGTTTGGCAATTTTCTTAGAGGTATATTTCTTGAAATCCCTGAGAAAACCGGACATACCAATGTCGCTTTCTACTCTGCCAATTAAATGAACATGATTACTCATAATTACCCAGGAGTTTAGGATCAGGCCCTTTTCTTTTATACAATAGTTTAAAGAATCCACGATCACATCCCGATAATCTGCCCGTGTGAAAATATCAACCCACTTGACTACCGTTAAGGTTAAAAAATAAGTTGCCTTTTGATCCCGAATAAAATATCGATCACCTGCCATGGTCTTGTGTGGTGGAAACAGAACAAATATCGCTATTTATTAGCATTAGAAATGCCAAATTCGTTTCGTCCTCATTACAAACGAGGACGAAACGAGTATAAAAAAACCGTGTTTTTGACAGATTAACACGGTTTTTTAAAAATTGCTGTGATCGCGGCAGGATTCGAACCTGCGACCGTCTGCTTAGAAGGCAGATGCTCTATCCAGCTGAGCTACGCGACCTGGTTGCCTGCCTGCCGGCAGCTACTCAGTACCCTAAAACACCCCTTCATGGCACTGGCCTTTAGTCAGTATTACCTCCCTGTGGTCGGTGATCCTGATGGTGGAGTAGCCACAACCGAAGCTGACTTTGTCAGTTTTTTCTGGTTGCATCCAGGCCGAAGCGGGGCTTTCGCCTGTCCTCCATTGCGAAAAAACAGCCTGCGGCTGCTCTTCGTGTCAGGATTACCTCCCTGCGGTCGGTGATCCTGATGGTGGAGTAGCCACAACCGAAGCTGACTACGTCAGTTTTTTTCTGGCTTCGTCCAGGCGCAAAGCGTGGCTTTCGCCTGTCCTCCGCTGCGAAAAAACAGCCTGCGGCTGCTCTTCGTGTCAGGATTACCTCCCTGCGGTCGGTGATCCTGATGGTGGAGTAGCCACAACCGAAGCTGACTACGTCAGTTTTTTTCTGGCTTCGTCCAGGCGCAAAG
>WFNR01000069.1 GCA_015488485.1 Cyclobacteriaceae bacterium
ACGGGCATAGCTGGTAAGAAAAGCATAATCGGCAGCGGCAAAAAAGCGCACATTGTCGTAGTTGATGGCCCCGTTGGCATCATAGAGAAAACGCGTATCGGGAATATCGTCAATGCCGAAGCGAATAACCGAAAAACCCAGGCTGCTCACCGTGTCGAGTTGCATGGCAAAGGCGGCATAATCGAATTTGGCAATACCGGAAAAATATTCGCCATGCTGCAGGATTACCCCATAGCGGTTGGGCAGGTTCAACAGGCCGGCCGGATTCCAATAACCGGCCGTTACATCGTTGGCTACAGCTACCTGTGTGTTGCCCATAGCAAGCGCCCGGCTGCCCACGCCAATAGCCAGAAACTCATTGGCATATTTGGTGGCTTGTACCTGCGCCCCGGCATAAGTTGCCGACAAAAGAAATAACAAAACAAAAGCAGTTCGCATGAGCCTACGCTATACAAAAGCTAAGATATAACATTTTGCCCATTAATAAATAACCCGTGGTAGTTGTAACCCTTTTTTGTGATAAGGTTTACAGCACCATAGTTGGTATTATCCTTATATTTGTCATCCAAATACTTACGCGTATGAAAAAGATCTATTCGTTACTGCTGGCTCTGACCGTGTTGCTGGCTTGCCAAACCGAAGAAGAAAAGCAAAAGAGCGCCCTGGTAAAAGCCTATACCCGGGTGGGCGACCAGATAACCAAACAGTCGTTTGCCTCCCTAAGTGGCCGTTTGAAAGCAGCCATGAAAGAAGGCGGGCCCATTTATGCTATACAATTTTGCAACGAGCAGGCACTACCGCTCACCGATAGCCTTTCGAAAGCCTTTCAGGTGAAAATAAAACGCACCAGCCTGCGCCTGCGCAACGAACAGAACACACCCGACTCCCTGGAGCTCTACATGCTGGGGTTGTATGAACAAATAGAAAAAATGCAAAAACCACTGGTCAGCAAAGCCATGATTACCCACGACCAGCGGTTGCGTTATTTTGCCCCCATCCGGCTCAAGCCCCAGTGCCTGCAATGCCATGGTGCGGTAGGCCGCGAGGTGGCAGACAGTGTGTATGCGGTAATCAAAGAAAAATACCCCAACGACAAGGCCACTGGTTTTCAGGTCGGTCAGCTACGCGGTATGTGGAGCCTGGATTTCGGGCCGGCCGATCAGCTTACCATGCCCAAGTTGCCTACGGAAGACGAGGAGTGAATCCCTTAAAATTATTCGTTTTCATAAACCAGCCCTTTCTCTTTAAGTACGCGGTACATCTCCAGACATACCCAGGCATCGGTGGCAGCATAGCGCAACTGATTGGGGGTAAGCACCGGATTCTCCCAATTGGAAGTCTGCTGACTTTTGGAAATACGCACCCCCAACAAGATAGCCGCCAGCTTGCGCAAGCCGGTATTACGTACCCCGTAGTCTTTTACATAGTCATGGATCTCCCTGAAGCCGGCCGGCTCAAAGGGGCGCAGCTTCTGCAAGCCGATAATATCATCACGCAGTGCCACCCCCACCTTCAGGGTGTCGGCACTGCTAAATAGGTCGGTTAGCTCGGTAGTGAGGCCGCAAAGATTCACCCTGAATAAAAAGACCTTACCCGGTATAGCCAGTTGTACCAGCGACACGTTGTACGACTCTCCTTTGGTAAAAGCCGGTCTGGTTTCGGTATCAAAACCGGCTACCGGCTGCACGGCTATTTCTGCTACAGCCGCAGCCACGTGCTCCGGTTGAGTGATCACCACAATTTTGCCTTCAAAATGGGCCAGCGGTAAAGCATTTACCTCTTCGGGAGAAATGTATTCCGGAAATAACGGCTGCTGATCAGGCTGCATCTTCTTGCTTTAGTTTACGAATCTTAAAACCGGAATAAGCTACCAGCACCGTCATTACGGGGCTAATTAAATTAAAAAAGGCATAGGGCAGATAAGTGCCCGTGGCAATGCCCAGTACGCTGGCATGGTAGGCCCCGCAGGTGTTCCATGGCACCAGCACCGAGGTTACCGTGCCCGAGTCTTCCAGCGTACGGCTTAGGTTTTCAGGCGCCAGGCCGCGCTCACGAAAGGTACTGGCAAACATACGCCCCGGCACCACGATGGAAATGTACTGGTCGGAGGCCGTTACGTTGACCAGCAAGCAGGTAGCTGCCGTAGAGGCCACCAGCGAACCGGTATTATGGGCAAAGCGAATGATACTTTGCGTAAGCCGGGTAAGCATGCCGTTGGTTTCCATAATGCCGCCAAAAATCATGGCACACAGAATCAGCCAGATGGTATTCATCATACCGAACATCCCCCCGGCCGATAGCAGTTCATCCACCACCGGATGACCGGTAGCCACACTGGTTTGCGTGAACATAGCGGTCATTACACCCTTGTAATAGGCCATTGCACTGCCCTGGGTGGCATCGGCAATCTTAAGCACGATATCGGGCTGATAAATGATAGCCAGCAGCGCCCCGAGTATGGTACCGGTAAGCAATGCCGGTATGGCCGGTATTTTTTTCACAATCATACCAATTACCAGCAGGGGCACCAGAAACAGTACCGGGCTGATATGGAATTTGGATAAAATGGCCTGTTGTACCTCCTCTATTTGTCCCATCTGTGTGCCTTTGTCGAAAGTTAGCCCCCAAATCAGGAAAATAAGCAAGGTGATGCCGATGGTGGGGCCCGTAGTAATGGTCATGTAGCGGATATGGGTAAACAAGTCGGTGCCGGCCATAGCCGGAGCCAGATTGGTGGTGTCGGACATGGGCGACATCTTATCGCCAAAATAAGCTCCGGAGACAATAGCACCTGCTACCAGGCCCTCATAGATGCCCATGGCCTGACCAATGCCTACCAGGGCAATGCCCACCGTAGCCGCGGTAGTCCACGAACTGCCGGTGGCCAGCGATACGATAGCGCTTACCACTACGGCCGCAAAAAGAAAGATGCGCGGGTTGAGGATATCAAGACCATAATAGATAAGGGCCGGCACGATGCCACTTATCAGCCAGGTGCCGGCCAGCGAGCCAATTAGCATCAAAATCAGGATGGCCGGCATGGCCGAAGAAATGCTCTTGACAATACCCTCCAGCAGCGGGGCCCAACGGTAGCCCTGGCGCATAGCCAGCAGGCCACCCACCATGGCGGCAAACAATAAGCCCATCTGGTTGGCACCCGAGGTGGCATCAGAACCGAAGATAACAACGTTGAGGCTCAGCAAGCCGATCAGTACCAGTACCGGCAGCAGCGACTCAAAAAAGGTAGGTGTACGGGGTTCTTTTTTCACATTACCTGGGTTTTAAAAAAATCAAGCGCACAATTTAGACATTCTGTAAGAATATACAAACCTAACCCGCTTTATTCATAGTAGGGTAGATTCAACCCCCAAGTGCGAAAGTTATGGGTTAAAATTATTCATAAAAACCTGTAAGGGAGATCTAAAGTCAAGTTTTTTTCTTGGACGATTGTTTAATTTATTGGCAATCAGTGCTAATTGGTTTGGTGTAACTTTTGTTAAGTC
>WFNR01000070.1 GCA_015488485.1 Cyclobacteriaceae bacterium
AGACCCAGACGTTTCGACACGCGAAACACATGCGTATCCACCGCCATCGTGGGTTGGTTGTAAATGACCGAGGCAATTACATTGGCCGTTTTACGGCCAACACCCGGTAATTTCTGGAGGTCCTTTACATCGCTGGGCACCTGGCCGTCAAATTCCTCCACCAGCTTACGGGCCATGCCCACCAGGTGCCTGGCTTTGCTGTTGGGATAGGTAACCGATTTAATATAAGGGTACACCTCTTCCGGTTCTGCCAGAGCCAGGTGCCGGGGAGTGGGGAAGCGTTCGAACAAAGCAGGTGTAACCTTGTTGATACGCTCATCGGTGCACTGGGCGCTCAGTATTACGGCCACCAGCAACTGGTACGGGTCGTTGTACTCGAGCTCCGTATCGGCATCAGGGTTGGTTTGTTTGAACAGCTCTACAACTGCCTGGAAGCGTTCTTTTCTGGTCATCGGCCCCGGGTTTTGCAACAGGGCGCAAGATAACGGATTTTACGCTTTTGAACTACTCCCCTGCCGGGAAGAGGCCGCTGATTGCGGCAAAAGCTCGTCCAGCAGGCTTACGGTAGCGCGCAACGCCTTGTATTCTTCCTGAAGGGCGCCATCGCAAAGCATGGCTTGTTGTAGTTCCACCGCTTCTTCGGGTGGCATTTCATCATAAATGTACCTGATCAGGTCATCTTGGGTAAATGTTTTGGTCATAGGCAATATGGTGTTTTTTTAGTTTTTTACGTAGGTTGAGCAGGGCGTAGCGCATGCGACCCAAAGCCGTATTGATGCTCACACCGGTGGCATCGGCAATATCTTGAAAGCTCATTTCCATATAATGTCGCATAATCAACACCTCTTTTTGGGCATCCGGTAGCTCTTGTATTAACGCCCGTAATTTGGCTTTAGTATCTTTTTGGGCTTGAATTATTTCATAGGGTGCCTCGGCAAAGTCCATGGTATTGAAAACATTGGTGCCGTCTTCCAGCACTATAGTGGGGTAGCGTTTCTCTCTGCGGAAGTGGTCGATGGCCAGATTGTGGGCAATGCGCATGATCCACGGCTTGAATTTGCCTTCATCGTTATAACGCCCCGAGCGCAAGGTGCCGATGGCCTTAATAAAGACTTCCTGGGTCAAATCCTCAGCAATATACCGGTCTTTGACAATAAGATGTATGGCGGTAAAAATTCGCGGCTGGTGGCGGGCTACCAATACCTCGAAAACCTCTTCGTTACCTTGTAAAAACTGCTTCACCAACTGGCAGTCGCTAAGTGCATTCTCCATGTGTTTGGTCAAATTTGGTTACGTAGAGGTTTATCTCATAGGCAGTTCTGTTTGGTTATTTTGGTAGCTTTTTGTTAAAAGATGAAACCAAATGTAGGAAAACCCATCATTAATTTCCAAATATTTGAGAAATAATTTTTGCCCCTGCAATCCATCGCCTCCTCTTATTTCAGACAAAAACCATCAATTATTCTGCCCAAAAACCTGTTGCGCTATGCGATTCATTAACTTTGCAGCCTTATGGCCCGCACCTCCGCATCGCAGCTCAACAAGCTAAGCCCCAAAGAGTACATCATCATCAAAGGGGCACGGGTAAACAACCTCAAAAACCTAAGTGTGGCCATCCCCCGCAATCAGTTGGTGGTGATCACCGGTCTGTCGGGTTCGGGCAAGTCATCGCTGGCTTTCGATACGCTGTTTGCCGAAGGGCAGCGCATGTATGTAGAGAGCCTGTCGGCCTATGCCCGTCAGTTTCTTGGCCGTATGGAAAAGCCCGAGGTGGACTATATAAAAGGTGTTTCTCCGGCCATCGCTATCGAGCAGCGGGTCAATACCCGCAACCCGCGCTCTACCGTAGGTACCACTACCGAGATATACGATTACCTGAAGCTGCTCTATGCCCGTATCGGCACTACCTACTCGCCCGTCAGCGGGCGGCCGGTGAAGCGTGATACGGTGAGCGATGTGGTTGATTATGTGCTTGATCAGCCGTCCGGCAGTCGTTATATGGTAAGCTGCCCGCTTATGCTGGCGACCGGGCGCGCCCTGGCCAAAGAACTTGAAATCCTGCTCAGCAAGGGTTATACCCGCCTGTTGGTGAAAGGTGAACTTGCCTATATCGAAGACCTTGATCCTGAAAATTTGCCAGCTGTAGAAGATTGCGAAATTCTTATCGACCGCAGTTCTGTGGCTGATGATGAAGACAGCCGCTATCGCCTGGCCGATTCGGTGAAGACGGCTTTTTTCGAAGGTCATGGCACTTGCCTGATCCGCTTTGTTGACGGAGAGGTGCAGCGTTTTTCCGATAAATTCGAGCTGGACGGCCTGGTGTTCGAAGAGCCGTCCGTCAACCTGTTTAGCTTCAACAACCCCTATGGCGCTTGCAAGCACTGCGGAGGCTTCGGGCGCGTACTGGGCATTGATCACGATCTGGTAATACCCGACAAAACGTTGAGTGTGTATCAGGATGCCATTGCCCCCTGGCGCAGCGAAACCATGAAAAAATGGCTGCGTCCACTCTTTGATGTAGCCGAAGAGGCCGGCTTCCCTATTCACCGGCCGGTGAAAGACCTGACACCGGAGCAATACGAGCTGCTCTGGCAGGGCTATGGCAAGTTCAAAGGGCTAAATGCCTTTTTTGCTTTCATCGAGTCGAAGCTGATGAAGATACAGTACCGGGTGCTGTTGTCGCGCTACCGCGGGCGCACCACCTGCCCCGAGTGCCGCGGCACCCGCCTGCGCCAGGATGCCGGCTATGTAAAAATTGCCGGCAAGTCAATCATCGATCTGGTGCTTATGCAGGCTGATGAACTGCTTGCTTTTTTCCGCAGCTTGTCGCTTAGCGACTATCAGCAGGCCATTGCCGGCCGCCTGGTTACCGAAATCACCGCCCGGCTGGAATACCTCAACTACGTAGGGCTGGGCTACCTGACGCTGAATCGCGGTACGGCCACCTTGTCGGGTGGCGAGTTTCAGCGCATTAAGCTGGCCACCTCGCTGGGTAGCGCCCTGGTTGGCGCCATGTATATCCTTGACGAGCCCAGCATCGGCCTGCACCCGCGCGATACCGGCCGCCTGCTGCAAGTGCTGCAAAACCTGCGCAGCAAAGGCAATACGGTAATCGTGGTGGAGCATGAAGAAGAGGTGATCAGGGCAGCCGATCGTATTATCGACATCGGTCCGCAGGCCGGCAGCCACGGGGGCGAACTGGTCTTTGAGGGCAGCTTTGCCGAGCTGGCCACGGCCGATACCCTCACCGCCCGCTACTTGACCGGTAGGGCCAGCATACCCGTCACCGGCAAAAGGCGCAAGTGGAGCCGCTCTATCGATATCATCGGAGCCTCCGCCCATAATCTGAAAAATATTGACGTGCAGTTTCCGCTGGGAGTATTTACCGTGGTAACAGGCGTCAGCGGATCGGGCAAATCCACTCTGGTAAATGAGATCCTTTATCCGGCCATAGCCCGCCATCTGGGCCTTGGCAATGTGGCTGCCGCTAAATTCGCCCGGCTGGATGGACATTATGAGGAGATTACTCAGGTAGAGCTGATCGACCAAAACCCGATTGGTAAATCCTCGCGCTCCAATCCGGTAACCTACGTAAAAGCTTACGATGCCATTCGCCATCTGTTTGCCGAGCAGCCGCTGGCCCGCCAGCGCGATTTCAAACCGGCCCATTTTTCTTTTAATGTAGAGGGCGGCCGCTGTGAGGTCTGTGCCGGTGAAGGTACAGTGAGCATCGAAATGCAATTTATGGCCGACATACACCTTACCTGCGAGGCCTGCAAAGGGCAGCGTTTTAAGCGCGAAGTGCTGGATGTAACTTATAAAAAGCTGAATATCAGCCAGGTGCTTGACCTAACAGTCAGTGAAGCGATGACCTTCTTTGCCGATGTACCGGCCGTTACCAGCCGCCTGCAGCCTTTGCTGGATGTGGGGCTGGGGTATATCAAGTTGGGGCAGTCGTCCAGCTCGCTGAGTGGTGGTGAAGCACAACGGGTAAAGCTGGCTTCATTTTTAGGTAAAGGAAAGGCGGGAATTAAAAACATTTTGTTCATCTTTGATGAGCCAACCACCGGATTGCATTTTCATGATATTCACCAACTGCTGGATGCCATGAATGCCCTGGTCGAGCAAGGAAACACCGTGGTGGTGATCGAGCACAATATGGAAATCATCAAAGCTGCCGACTGGATCATCGATCTGGGTCCGGAAGGTGGCGACCAGGGCGGGCACATCACTTTTGCGGGCACCCCGG
Organism: Cyclobacteriaceae bacterium; assembly: GCA_015488485.1. Lineage (GTDB taxonomy): Bacteria > Bacteroidota > Bacteroidia > Cytophagales > Cyclobacteriaceae > S012-113. The sequence continues at coordinate 4,250 of WFNR01000070.1, forward strand.
AAGATATGGTTCAGCTTACCGACAATCATACCGCCCGCTATCTACGCGAGAAATTATTATTAACCAAGCAATAAATTTTTAAACTCATGAGTCAATCCATTCTTGAACGCATCAAAGCCAGAACCCCGGGCGAAACTGAATTTCACCAGGCGGTAGATGAGGTATTTCTCAATGTAGAACAGGTTTTGAAGGAAAACCCCAAATATGAAGAACTCAACATATTTGAGCGCATGACCGAGCCGGAGCGCACAATTATGTTTCAGGTGCCCTGGGTAGATGATCAGGGCAATGTAAATGTAAACCGCGGTTACCGCGTGCAGATGAACAGCGCCATCGGGCCCTACAAAGGCGGCCTGCGCTTTCACCCTACGGTAAACCTGAGTATCCTGAAGTTCCTGGCCTTTGAGCAAATCTTTAAAAACGCCCTTACCGGCCTGCCCATGGGTGGCGGCAAGGGCGGAGCCGATTTTGACCCCAAGGGTAAGTCGGACGGTGAAATCATGCGCTTTTGCCAGAGCTTTATGCAGGAGCTGGCTAAGCATATCGGGCACCGCACCGATGTGCCGGCCGGTGATATTGGCGTAGGCAGTCGCGAAATCGGTTATCTGTTTGGCATGTATAAGAAAATCAAAAATGAATTCGTAGGTGTACTCACCGGCAAAGGCCAGGGCTGGGGAGGCAGCCTGATCCGCCCCGAGGCCACCGGCTACGGGCTCATCTATTTTGCCATGTATATGCTGGCCGAAGATAACGATACCATCGAAGGCAAGCGCTGCCTGGTATCAGGTTCCGGCAACGTAGCTCAATATGCCATTGAAAAAATCATCCAGAATGGTGGCATTCCGGTTACCGCTTCCGATTCTTCAGGTTTTATTTACGATCCCGATGGCATAGATGCGGAAAAGCTGGCCTTTATTAAAGAGCTTAAAAATGTGAAGCGTGGCCGCATTCACGAATATGCCGAAAAATTCCCGGCTGCTACCTTTACCCCGCGCGATAAGGCAGCCACGCATAATCCTTTGTGGGATATAGAAGCAGACCTGGCTTTCCCCTGCGCCACCCAAAATGAGATAAATGGTGAAGATGCCAGGAATCTGGTGAAGAACGGTATCAAGCTGCTGGCAGAAGGCGCCAATATGCCTACCACCCCGGAAGCCATTGACATTTTACGGGAAAACGGGGTAAAATATGCTCCGGGTAAGGCCTCCAATGCCGGAGGGGTGGCTACTTCCGGACTGGAGATGGTACAGAACTATGGCGGTATCTATTGGACCTTCGAGCAGGTTGACCAAAAACTTAAGGATATCATGAAAAATATCCATGATAATTGCCTAAGAACGGCCGCTAAGTACGGCAAACCCGGTGATTATATGGCCGGAGCCAATATTGCCGGCTTTATCAAGGTAGCGGATGCCATGGTGGCAGCCGGTGTGCTTTAAAAAGTGAATTTATCCTTTAATAAAAATCCCTGCCACCATGCGGGGATTTTTTTATAGCTTGGTAAAATGGTGCAGCAGATAAAAATACTTTCGTTGTTTACCTGGCTGATGTTGTTTTATCAGCCGGTGGCGGTATATACCCAAACTTTGCCGGCAGCGGCACAGCATAAAATTGATTCGCTGGTTGAAAATTTCCGGCAGGCACGCCAGGTGCCAGGCATTAGTGTCAGCATTGCCTGGCGGGACTCGCTCGTTTTTTCCAAAGGCTACGGCCTGGCCGATGTAGAACAGCAGGTGCCGGTGGTACCTGATCGCACCCGCTTCCGCATTGCCAGTATTTCCAAAACGCTCACGGCCGATGCCCTGATGTATTTGGTAGAAGCCGGGCAACTTGACCTGGATGCGCCCGTACAACAATATGTACCGGCCTTTCCGGCCAAGCGCTGGCCGGTTACGGTCAGACAAGTGGCCGGCCACCTGGGTGGTATCCGCCATTACCGCAATCAGGAGTTTTTGCTCAATAAACACTATAACAGCGTGGGTGAAAGCCTGGATATTTTCAAAGACGACAGCCTGTTGTTTGAGCCGGGCACGCGTTTTTCCTATTCCAGCTATGGCTATAATCTGCTCAGCGCGGTTATTGAGGGTGCCAGCGGCATGCCTTATCTGGACTATATGCGAAAAACGGTGCTGACGCCCCTGGGTATGCGGCAAACCGAAGCTGATGAGCTGCTGCCCATCATCCCGGGGCGCGGGCGCTATTACATGGTGCAAGACTCCCTTTTGCTGAACGCCCCCAACGTGGACAACAGCTATAAATGGGCCGGTGGCGGCTACCTGAGCACCAGCGAAGACCTGATCCGCTTTGCTTTGGGGCACCTGCGGCCGGGCTACCTGTCGGCCGCCAGTTGGCAGGTCCTTACCACCAGCCAGCGTACCGCAGACGGCCAACCTACCGGTTATGGTATCGGGTGGTTTACCCAGACCGACAGCCGAGGCTACCATTGGGTCGGCCATAGCGGAGGTGCCATTGGCGGCACCAGTAAGCTGGTGATTTATCCTGATAAAGAAATTGTGATTGTTGTTCTGGCCAATCTGACCAGCGCCAGGCTGGGCGAACTGCCGCATCAGTTGGCCTGGGTAGTGATAGAACAAGCCAGCCACTGAAATAGGAATAGCCCAAAAACCGTCCGGTTGCGACAAATACCCGACATCGGTTTAACTAATAGCCGCCATCTTCGTAAAATTGTATGATTAAGCAACCGGTTTGAACCAATACCAGCAACATATCGAACGCCAACTGCACCAGTTCAAGGTAAGGTTTATCCTGAAAAGACTGGCCGAAGGTCTGTTTGTTTTTTTTCTTACCATTCTGATTCTGTGGTTGGTGATAAGCGGCCTGGAAGCTATCGGCTGGTTTGGTACCACCGTACGGGCGCTGCTCTTCTACACCCTTGCGGGCCTTACGCTCGTACTGTTCGTGTGGCACATCGGCTGGCCGCTTTATCAGTTGAGCCGCTCCGACCGGGTAATCGATGACGAAACGGCTGCCCGCCAGATCGGTTACCGGCTACCAATTGTCGGGGATAAGTTGCTCAATTACATCCAGTTGCGCTTATTGGCCCACAACGACCTGGCGCAGGCCAGCCTCAACCAGCGCGCCCGTCTGCTGGCCGGCCAGCCCTTGAGCCGCGCTGTTACCTTCGAGCGCGAAAAAAAGCATTTCACACATTATCTTTTGCCTGTTTTATTCTTTATCGCGTTAGCCATCTGGCTATGGCCCGATAAGCTGATAGACAGCACTACACGGGTTATTCATTATAATGAACAATATACACCGGTAGCGCCTTTTCATTTTCAGATTGATGATAAACTGTTGGCTTTCCGCAATGAGGATTATACCCTCAGCGTACAGCTAACAGGCGAAGCCATACCACAGGACGCATGGTTTGTAGCGCAAGGCAAGCGCCTACCTATGCAGCAAGCCGGTGTCGGTCGCTTTAGTATTACTTTCAAGAATATCACTACTTCGCGGTCTTTTTATATTGAGGCCGGTGGCTACCGTTCTGCCGTTCATCAGCTACAAGTGGTGGACCGGCCGGCACTCAACAGCCTGACTGTGCATTTGCAGTACCCATCTTATCTGAAAAAACCGGCTTCCACTTTACAAAATACCGGCAGCTTTGAAGTACCCGAAGGTACCCAGGCACGCTGGCAACTCACTGCCCGTTTTACCGATAGCCTGTTGGTGTGGTTTAAGCCCGGCAACGATACGCTGCAGTTGGCCGGGCGCAATGATGTTTTTGCCTTTAGCCGCACCTTGCATGAGGATCAGGAATACCAATTGCACTTGTACAACCGCTGGGCCCAACAGCAAGGCAAGCTGCAGTACCAGATAAAGATCATTCCCGATTTGGCTCCGGAAATAAGCGTGCAGGTATATCCCGATACGGTGTTGTACCGTTTTGTAGCCCTGGCCGGCAATCTGGCTGACGACCACGGGCTGCTACGCCTGCAATTGTTTTATCGTAAAAACGACCGGCCAAAACAACGAATTACCTTACCCCTTAATCAGGGCACGGTGAGCCAGTCTTTTTTCTACCAATGGGCCCTCGACACTCTCAACCTGCAACCGGGCGATCAGCTTGATTTTTATCTTCAAGTTACTGATAATGATGCAGTTAATCATTATAAAAACACAAGTTCACAGCATTTCTACCTGCGTATTCCCGACCTGGAAACAGCTCAAGCCAAGCTTGAAAAGAGCCGCAGTTCGGTGAACAACCAAATGGACAAAGCCGCCCGTCAGGCGCGTGAACTAAAAAAAGAGCTTGATCGATTGGCCAATGACCTGAAAGGCAAAAAAGAACTTACCTGGCAAGATAAGCAGCGTTTGCAGCAACTTATCGAGCGCAAGGAAAACCTGAGCAAAGAAATAGAAGAGCTGCAACAAAAAAACCGCCTGCTCAACGAACAACAAAAGCAACTGGAGGAACCTCCGCCAGAGCTAGCCGAGAAACAACAACAGGTACAGGAAATGCTCGACAATATGCTTGATGAGGAAACCAGGGAACTGTACGAAGAGTTACAAAAGCTGCTGGAGGAAATGGAAAATACCGATGCCGTACAGAATATCCTCAAGCAACTACAACGAAAGGAAATAAACCTGGAACAGGAAATGCAGCGGGCAGTGGAATTTCTGAAAGAACTGCAATTATCTTATAAACTTCAGGAAAACGAAGAAAAGCTAGCGGAATTGCAACAACAACAAGAAGAATTGTTGAAAGAAACCATGAACAAAAAGGCGCCAGCCGATAGCCTGGCTGCCGAGCAGGAAAAATTACAACAAAAATTTGAAGAATTTCAACAAGATATGCGGACTGCTGAAAAAATGAATCAAAACCTGCAAAGACCCAAGCCCATGCCATCAACTGCAGGAGATGAAGAGGAGATAAAAAAACAACAACAGCAAGCTAAAGAGGAGCTTAATAAAAATAATAGGAAGAAATCAATTTCGCACCAGCAACAAGCCAAAGAGCAAATGCAAAAGCTCGGTCAGAAACTACAAGACATGCAATCAAGCATGGAGATGCAACAAATGCAGGAAGATCTGGCCAACCTGCAAAGCATTTTAAACAATCTGTTAGAGTTGTCGTTTGATCAGGAAGATGTGCTTAAAAAATTTAAACAGATAAAACCCAGCGATCCGCAGTTTATCAAGCTCTCGCAGGAACAGTTGAAAATAAAAGAAGACGCCCGTATAGTAAATGACAGTCTGTTGGCCCTGGCCAGCCGGGTTATGGCCATCTCTTCTTTTGTAACCCGCGAACTGAACGCCATGAATGAGCACCTGGAGGCCAGTATCGAGGCTATTCGCGAGCGCAAGACCCCGCGGGCGGTGGTCAACCAGCAACTGGCCATGACCTCGATGAACAACCTGGCGCTGATGCTCGACAATGTGATGCAGCAAATGCAGGAGGCGATGGCCGGTATGGGAGCCGGGCAGCCCAAAGACCAATCGCGGCCGCAACCCGGCCTGTCGGAGCGTCAGAAGCAACTCAACCAGCAAATACGCGAGCTGGCCGAAAGTGGCAAGAGCGGCCGGGAGTTATCGGAGGAATTAGCTAAATTGGCGGCCGAACAAGCCCGTATTCGCAAGGCCCTGGAAGAAGCCGCCAAAAAGTACGGTGGTAAGCCGGGGCAAACCCAGCAACTTATGCAGCAAATGGAGCAGACCGAAATCGATCTGGTAAACAAACGGCTGACACGGCAGACCATGCAGCGTCAGAAGCAGATAGAGACACGCCTGCTGGAAGCTGAAAAAGCCATGCGCCAGCAAGAACTCGATATGCAGCGCGAGGCGAAGAGCGCTCACCAATATGAAAAAGTGTTGCCCAGGGCTTTTGAAGAGTATATGCGCCAGCGGGCCCGCGAGGTGGAATTGCTCAAAACCGTACCACCCAGGCTGTCGCCTTTCTTTAAAGAAGAAGTAAACCACTATTTTGAAAGGCTAAAAAAGCAAAATAATATTACAAATAATTGAAAATCAATAAATTAAGTTCTCATGAAAAGTTTGAATATTCAAATACCTTCACTGCCGGACAACATCCGCATCATTGAGAGCTTTATTGATAATGCCAAAGACAAGTTGCAACTGGATGATGATATCTATGGCAACATCATGATTTCGGTTACCGAATCGGTAAACAATGCCATTACCCACGGCAATCGTCAGGACAAGAACAAGAATGTCTCTATCTCGCTGCACATCGGTGACGGCCGGCTTACCTTTCGTGTTGAAGACGAAGGCAACGGATTTGATTACCACAACCTGCCTGACCCGACAGCCCCTGAAAATCTGGAAAAGCCCAGCGGCCGCGGTATTTTTTTGATGAAACACCTGGCCGATGAAGTGGTCTTTGCCGAAGAAGGGCGGGTGGTAGAGCTTACTTTCTACCTCGACTAATGGATTTCTTTTATGAAAACGTGAACTTTAAACTGCCGGATGAGGTGGCCAGTCGCGCCTGGTTGCAGCAGGTGCTGCACATAGAAGGCGGGAAGGAAGGGGAACTGAATTATATTTTCTGCTCGGACGACTACCTGCACAAAATGAACCGGCAATACCTTAATCACGACACCTATACCGATATTATCACTTTCGGTTACAGCGAATATCCCGCAGCGCTGGAAGGTGATATCTACATCAGCATAGACCGGGTTGAAGAAAATGCCCGTAGACTGGGAGTGGCTTTCGATGAGGAATTGCACCGGGTAATGGTGCATGGCTTGTTGCATTTGCTGGGCTATGGCGACAAGGATGCAGCCAGCAAACAAAAAATGCGTGAAAAAGAAGACGCTTGTTTATCTTTGCGCTGATTCAGCCGTAAATGTTCCACGTGAAACATGATGGGTAATAAGCACGGAACGTTCCACGTGGAACAACCAGAAAAATATGTTTAAGCAATACGATATCATTGTAGTAGGCGGTGGTCATGCCGGCTGTGAAGCAGCAGCGGCAGCAGCCCGCATGGGTTCGCAGGTGTTGCTCATTACCATGAACATGGCTACCATCGCCCAGATGAGCTGCAACCCAGCAATGGGCGGGGTGGCCAAAGGGCAGATCGTGCGTGAGATAGATGCTTTGGGTGGTATGTCGGGCATTATTGCCGACAAATCGATGATCCAGTTTCGGATGCTCAACAAATCGAAAGGGCCGGCCATGTGGAGCCCGCGCACCCAGAACGACCGCATGCTCTTTGCCCAGGAATGGCGGCTGGCACTTGAGCAGGTAGAGAGGCTGGATTTCTGGCAGGATATGGTTACCGCTATCACTGTTAAGAACGGACGGGTAACCGGAGTAAAAACATCGATGGGCCATGAAATAGCCGCGCGAGCGGTTATCCTGACCAACGGTACCTTCCTGAATGGGGTGATACATGTAGGGGAAAAGCAATTTGGGGGTGGCCGTACGGGCGAAAGAGCCGCCACCGGAATTACCGAAAACCTGCGTGAGCTGGGCTTCGACTCAGGCCGCATGAAAACCGGCACTCCGCCCAGGGTAGATGGGCGTTCGCTCGACTACAGCAAAATGGAAGAGCAGAAAGGAGATGAAAAGCCTGGCAAATTCTCCTTTAGCGAGACCAAACCGCTAACCGTACAACGTAGCTGCCATATCACCTATACCAATCCGGTAGTGCACGAACTGCTGGCTGAGGGCTTCGACCGTTCGCCAATGTTTACCGGACGTATCCAGGGCCAAGGGCCGCGCTATTGTCCGTCTATTGAAGACAAAATAAACCGCTTTGCCGAACGTGATCGCCATCAGATATTTGTAGAGCCTGAGGGCTGGCACACTATCGAAGTGTATGTTAATGGCTTCTCAACCTCGCTGCCCGAGGAGGTGCAGTACAAAGCCCTGCGCCAGATACCCGGTTTTGAAAAGGCTAAAATGTTCCGGCCCGGCTATGCCATCGAATACGATTATTTTCCGCCCACGCAATTGCAGCTTACCCTGGAAACCAAGCTGGTGGAGAATCTCTATTTTGCCGGACAGATAAATGGTACCACCGGTTACGAAGAGGCCGCCAGCCAGGGGCTGATGGCCGGCATCAATGCCCATAACAAGCTCACGGACAAAGAGCCTTTTATCCTGAAAAGGTCGGAGGCCTACATTGGTGTATTGATTGACGACCTGATTAACAAGGGCACGGAAGAGCCCTACAGGATGTTTACCTCCAGGGCCGAGTTCCGCATCCTGCTGCGCCAGGATAATGCCGATCTGCGCCTGACCGAAAAAGGCTATGAGCTGGGCCTGGCCGATGAAAAACGCCTGCAGAAAGTACTGGAGAAAAAGGCAAAAGTGGCAGCCCTGATAGATGAGCTAAGCCACATCAAAGTACGGCCTGAGGAGGTAAACCATAAGTTGGCCGATTTCAACACCGCACCCATACGCGAGGGCACTCAATTGCACAAACTCATCCTGCGGCCCGAGCTCAACCTGGACAAAATAAAACGCCTGAAGGGCGAAATAGACAGCCACCTGAACAACTACGAAGAAGAGGTAGTGGAGCAGGCCGAGATTCAAATGAAATACCAGACCTATATTGAAAAGGAAAAAATACTGGTTGAAAAAATGTCCTCGCTTGATAGCAAGAAGATAAGTCCGGATTTTAACTACGATGCCATCAAAGCCCTGAGTGCCGAAGCTCGCGAAAAACTCAAACAAGTGAAACCGCAAAACCTTGGGCAGGCCAGCCGCATCAGCGGGGTATCACCGGCCGATATCTCTGTGCTCATGGTTTATTTAAATCGTTAATGCTTTGCTGTCTCTAAAACAATGTCCGGCCTGTCAACACGAGACCTGGCAGCCCGTATTAACGGCCCGCGATCATCTGGTATCCGGTGAAAATTTTGCTATTGTAAAATGTGAAAACTGCGGACTGCTGTTTACCAATCCACGTCCGCAGGATGACGACTTGCCCGGCTATTACGAATCGGATGAGTATATCTCACACAGCAATCAGGCACAAACCTTTACCGACCGGCTGTACAAACTGGCACGCTATTTTACCCTGCGACAAAAACGCAGAATCATAGAAAAATATCATCCTGACAGTGGCAAAACATTGCTGGATGTAGGCTGCGGCACCGGCCATTTTTTACAGCATTGCCAAAACAACGGCTGGCAAATAAACGGTATGGAACCGCATAAGCAGGCACGCCAAAAGGCCGAAGCGTTGACCGGTACTACCATTTATGCCAGCCTTAGCGACATCGCTACACAAACATTCAATGTCATTACCCTTTGGCATGTGCTGGAACATGTAACAGACCTACGTGGTACGGTACAGCAACTCCATGAACTCCTGCAACCAAACGGCTTACTGGTAGTAGCCGTGCCCAACCATCAGGCTTATGAAGCGACTAAGTTCGGTAGCCATTGGGCCGCCTGGGATGTGCCGCGCCATCTTTACCATTTCGACCGCCAAAGTATAGGCAAGCTTTTTGCTACTCATAAAATGGAATTGATTGCTACCCTGCCTATGTGGTTGGATAGCTATTATATAAGTTTGCTGAGTAATCAATATGCTACAGGCAGCAAAAAACTGATCAATTCTTTTATAACAGGCTCATTATCAAATATTTATGCAATCAAAAACGGTAATTTTTCAAGCCTTGTTTATCTTTTTCGCCAAGCTGCTACGCCTTAGCCTGCCGTTTGTCGTGCTGTTTGCCTGGAGTTGTGCCAACCGGGTACCGCCTACCGGAGGGCCCAAGGATAAAAAACCTCCGAAGCTTCTACACAGTGTGCCTACCAGCGGTGATAGAAACTTTCGCGGCCGGTTGCTGGCACTGGAATTTGACGAATACATCCAGGCCAATAAATTCAAAGATCAACTTATCATTACACCACGCATCAACGGCAGCTATACCTATAAAATTCGCAAGCGAACCGTGCTGATTGAGTTCGATTCGGCCTTTGCCCCCAACACTACCTATACTTTGAATTTCCGTGAGGCCATCGTAGATATTACCGAAAAAAATCCGGCCCGTGATTTGGTGATTGCCTTTAGCACGGGAGACCACCTGGATACATTGACCCTGAGTGGCCAGGTAAATGATTTGCTTACCGATTTGCCAGCCAAGGATGTAACCATAGGCTTGTACCCTGAGGATGATACCCTGGATATTTTCAGCGGTCAACCATACTATTTTACCCGCACCAACAAAGGCGGCCATTATGAATTTGGCTATCTGAAACAAGGTCGTTATCGTCTTTATGCCTTTGCCGACAACAACAAAAACCTAACCTGCCAGTCAAGAAACGAACCATACGGCTTTTTACCGGCACCAATAGCTATCGACACCAACACCATAGCAGATACCTTGTATTTGGTACAATTAAATATTGACAGTCTTAAAATTACCCGCACCCGGTCTTCGGGCCGCTATTTTCTGGTATCAGCCAATAAGTACATAACCGATACCCGACTGCAGGCAGCCAACGACAGCATTTTATACTATCGTTATACCGATAATCATAAAACTCTTAAATTTTATAAAACCTTCGATGTACCCGATAGCCTGGCCGTTTATGCCACCCTGACCGACTCGGCTGGTTTTGTGGTACAGGATACCTTTTATGTGCAATTCCCGGAAACCAACCGCAGACCCGATGAATTCAAAGTCAATTACAGCAAGCCGCATGCTTCTAAAACCTACCGCTATCTGAAAGGAACCATCAGCTTTGCAAAACCTCTGACACACATTAATCCGGATAGCATTTATATCCGCTACGACAGCCTGGAGTTTTACCCTCTAAAAGAAAGTATCGAACTACGATACGATACAGCCAATCTTAAGTTATATTATCACAGCCCCATACCAGCGGCCATATTCGATTCGCTGGAACAAAGGCAAAAGAAGGTACAAAATAAAAACTTGGCCAAACCAACTGCCGGACGTGACCTTTCTTCAATGCAAGGTAAAGCCCGTGGTCGCTATGAGCTGGTGTTTGCCACAGGTACGTTCATTAGTGTAGAACAGGATACGGCCGAAGCTTATACTAAAGAACTGCAATTTACCGAAGCCAGTCAGTTTGCTTTACTCACCGGCAAGGTCAATGCTTCGCAACCGTACTATATCATTCAATTACTCAATAACAAATACAAGGTAGTAGAAGAAGAAAAAAATGTAAGCAAATATACTTTCAAAGAAATACCACCCGGAGAATATATGCTGCGGGTGCTGATAGACAGCAACGGCAACGGCCGCTGGGATGCCGGCAATATATTACGCAACCAACTACCGGAACCGGTTATCATTTACCATGACGAAGCCGGCAATCGTAAAACCGCTCTGCGGGCCAACTGGGAAGTGCAAATCGATCTGCAGTTTTAAAACTGAAATACATCTTCATGCTGCCGATAAAGTGTGGAAAACCATGTGAGCGCTTGTGGACAGCCATTACTTTATACACAGCTATCAACCTAAGACAAGGCTACAAAGAAGCCGATGGATAATCATACACAAATGGTCAACAATGACAACAATTGTCCAACAGTAATGCACAGCCCTTTAAGCAAAAAGTTTTGCACACATATAAAAGCATTTGTTATACACATAAATCAAATAGTACTTGAAGTTGAACCACTTAGCTGTGAACAAACCGGTGGATTTGCCGTTTTAAGAGGTAGGATTGTCAACAAATTTATATAAACAAAACAAACGGCTGATTTTTTTCCACAAATCCACAACCGTAATAGTTTTTAATAGTTTTTTATTTAATATTTATAAATAATACTAAGCTTGTTTCTTATGTGCATAACCCAGCGTATAATATTAATAGGACTACTGCTACTTGCGGGTGGCCGCAGCCTTGCGCAGCCGGCTGAAGTAAAACTGGCCTATGAGTACTACCGCCAGGGCGAAGTAGAAAAAGCACGCACAATCTATGATAAGCTGGCACGTAATAGCAAGAACATCGGCTACATACACGAAGTGTATGTAAACCTGCTGGTGGAAATGCAAGATTATAAAGCTGCTGAGAAATATCTGGATAGGGTTATCAAATGGTATCCAGAGGCTGTCAGCTACCGCATTGACAAAGGTTGGTTGTTGTTACGGGCCGGCAAGGAGACGGCAGCTCGTTTGCAATTTAATGCGGTTATCGATCAGGTGAGCCATGACAGCTATCAGAGCCGCAGGGCCGCGCAGCATTTTTTGCGCAGACAGTTGCCCGAGTATGCCATTCAGACATTACTCACCGCCCGTAAGCGCTCGGGCAATGCACATATGTTTGCCATTGACCTGGCCAATATCTATCGTATGCAAAACGACAAGGGTCATATGGTGCAGGAGTATCTCAACTTTGCTGTACAAAATCCGCGTAACCTGCAATATGTCAAAAACACCTTTCAGGTACTCTTGACCGAGCCCGAGGACCTGGATAACCTGGCCTATATTCTCTACGAGCTGGTACAACAGCAGCCCAATAACGAAGTGTATGGCGAAATGCTGATATGGGTGAGCATGCAGCAGCATAATTTTTACGAAGCCTTTGTGCAGGCAAGGGCTATCGACAAGCGCCAGCAACTGGGTGGCAACCGGGTACTTAATGTGGGTGTGATTGCCCTCAATAATAAGGACTATGAAAATGCCATTCGCATTTTCGATTACCTGGTTGATACCTATCCTGATAGCAATACCGGCATTCAAGCTCATTTGTATAGCATTCGTGCCCGCGAAGAACTGGTGAAAAACAGCTATCCGGTAGCCCCTGAGGAGGTGCGTAAGCTGATAAAAGAGTATGACCGCTTTATACATGATTACGGTCAAAACCAGGCTACCTGGCAGGCGGCCCTCAACAAAGCCCGGTTGTATGCCTTTTACCTGCAATATAATGATTCGGCCATTCACATCCTTAACAAACTGATAGCCATCAGGCAGTTGCCGGCTACCTTGCGCGGTGAGGCCAAACTGACACTGGCCGATATTTACTTGCTGGCTGACCAACCCTGGGAATCGGCTTTGCTCTATGCTCAGGTGGATAAAGAAATGAAAGAAAGCACCCTGGGCTACGAAGCCAAGCTGCGCAATGCCCGCCTGGCATACTACCGCGGTGATTTTAAGTTGGCCGAAGAGTATCTCGATATTCTTAAGCTGGCTACCAGCCGCGAAATTGCCAATGATGCTCTGCAGTTGAGTATTTTTATCAAAACCAACAGTGCCCTGGATAGCAGCGATGCCGCCCTGAAAAAATATGCACATATCGAGCTGCTGCTCCGTCAAAACAGGATGGCTGATGCGGAAGCAGCTATAGACACTATGTTGCAGGTATATGAAGGTCACCTGCTCACCGATGATTTGCTGTACCTAAAAGCAGACATACGCAAAAAGGGCGGTGATTTTGCTACTGCTGCCTCCCTCTATCAAAAGATAGTGGATGATTATGGTGCGGGTTTGTTGGGCGATAAGGCTTATTATCAATTGGGTCTGCTGTATGAAAACCAGCTTAACGACCGCTCCAGGGCAATGGCAGTTTACAGCGATTTTTTGCACCGCTACCGGGGTAGTATCTATGCTGCCGATGTGCGCAAGCGCTACCGGGTGTTGCGGGGCGATGCTCATTTTGTGCCCGATAAGGAAGTGAATTGAAAAGCAGAACAGGGCAAAGAATTGCTGTTTAAAAGTTCATTTTAAAGATAAATTTGGCAAAAAAGCGCAAAAATTTAGCTTTCCTGATATAAATCATTATTTCTATACAAAAGGCATCGTACGTTTACATCGCCTAACAACATTTCATAGTATAGCGGTTGTTATAAAGGTCGGACCATACGTGGCCCGGCCTTTTCTTTAAGGCAAAAAAGTGTGATATTTGTAAATTCTTAACTTAAAACAATTTATGACTATGAAAAAGCTGTATATGTTACCCTTACTGGCGCTGGCATTGCTGTTCAGTTGTGGTGGCTCCGAGCAGGAAGAAGCGGAAGATACCGGTGAAGCGCCTAAATCAATGTTAGCCAAAGAAGAACCGGCTGAGGTAGATCCCATGCAAAACAAGGGGATAGGCCCTGTGGAATCGGTTGAGCTGGGAGCCGAAGTAGATATGGAGCTGGCTAAAAAAGGCGAAGATATATACAACAAAATGTGTACTGCCTGCCACAAGCCTGATAAGGATTTTATCGGGCCGGCACCCAAGGGTATCCTGGAGCGCAGAACCCCCGAGTGGATTATGAACATGATTTTGAATCCGGAAGAAATGATACAGAAAGATCCGATTGCCAAGGACTTGCTGATGAAATTCAACGGGGCGCCCATGGCCAACCAAAACCTTACCGAAGAAGAGGCAAGAGCTGTACTGGAATATTTCCGTACACTTTAGTATAGTAAGAAAAATTTTCAGAAAGAGCCGGTCTACTGCCGGCTTTTTTTGTGCTGTTATATAAAAGCAGCTTCATATACCATAAGTGAATAAATTTCCCTTTGACATCAAATTAGCCTGAACAACCGGAACTGGACCCGGATGGTTTTGTTGCCGCGCAGGACAGTGAGTTTTACAGTTTTGTTGTTCTTGCTGTTCAGTTTTTCAAGCAGTTGTTCCAGGTTAAGTTTATAGGCGGGAATATTGTTAATCTCTAAAATCTCATCGCCTATTTGCAAGCCGGCTTTATCGGCAGATGAGTTTTCTCTTACAAAATCAATTATGTACTCATTCAGGTATATACCTTTGGCACGTATTATCAAACCACTCAGGTTGAATTCGAAAGGTTTTTTGTAACCCACGCCCTTGCGCAGGTACAACTTACCGTTGCGGTAATCCATAATAAGATGAAAACGCGACAATATCCCCCCGCCCAGGGTGCCGTTGCGTATGGTGTGCAGCCCGGCCACCTCATAACTACCCGAATCGGGGAATGAGCAAATCACTTCTTCGAAAACAAAACCATCAATGGCAAAACGATCGATACGCGCCAACTGGCCATGAATATTACCACTCAGGCCGCGCCCCAGGATGCTACGGATGTTCGGTTCGGGCACATAAATATCCGGACTAGAATCCTTGTCCATAAGCAATGAGTGACTGGCTCCGGTATCTAGCATAAATTTGCCGGTTACTTCTTTGTCACCGCGAATTACAAAACGCCCTTGTATATAGGGCTTGGTATCCACCACTTGTAGAGGAATCTCCTTAAAGCGGCCCTTTGGCCGGAAATCTTTGGGGCGATAAAACGTGATGATTCTTTTGTTGTAGTTGATCTCGACTACAAAGCGGTTAAACAATTCATAGCCCAAAATACCATGCACATTTACACCCAGGTAATTTTTGAGTTGGAGCAGGTCTTCTTCCAGCACCAACATGGCATGGCCGGTACCCTGAATACGGCCGATGCTTAGCGCCACGTTATTTGCCACAAAGGCATCCACTATTTTTTCACCACCGGCACCGGGTATCGTTATTTTTCGGGTATAGGTTAGGTTGAGCAAATCGGCCAGCGATTTTTCGGCCAATACGGTAGTGCGAACCCCGGTGTCAAAAACAAACTTGAGCGGTAGCGAGCGGTTTAACAATACATCTATTACAATCAGATTGTTATATACTTCAAAAGGAATACTGACCTTATCCAGGTCGGCTGGAATAACAAAACCCAGCGGACGGGCGGGCGGAGGCTCCTTTGCGGGTTCCTGGCTTAATAGCTTACCGGCATGTAGGATAAGCAAAAGCAGAACAGCAATTTTTTTCATAGAGGGGCCCGGTTTACGGCTCATAAAACTATAGAAAATGTGCCATATTTAACGAAGAAAAGGCAGGATAGTTAAATTAGTGTTAATAAATGACCTATATCATTTTTTTAGCAGACCTGCAAATCTTATTTTAGTGAATTATTTAGAACCGTGTAACTTAACTTAATGACCTATGAGTATCGAGAAGTTCAGCTACGATAACAAGATTGTCAAGTACTTCATCATTGCTACGGTAGTATTTGGCGTAATCGGCATGTTGGTAGGGCTTACCATTGCTACGCAATTGTTTCTGCCGGCAGCCAATTTCAACATACCTTACACCACATTTGGCCGCATCAGGCCTTTGCACACCAATGCGGTGATCTTTGCTTTTGTGGGAAATGCTATGTTTGCCGGCATTTATTATTCGCTGCAACGCCTGCTCAAAACGCGCATGTTCAGTGATACGCTGAGCTGGATTAACTTTTGGGGCTGGCAACTGATCATTCTGGCTGCGGCTATCACCCTGCCTTTGGGTTTAACAACCTCTAAAGAATATGCCGAGCTGGAGTGGCCTATCGACATAGCCATTGCCATTGTGTGGGTGGTATTCGGTATCAATATGATCGGTACCATCCTGAAAAGGCGCGAACGGCACATGTATGTAGCCATTTGGTTCTACATAGCCACTTTTGTTACGGTAGCTATATTGCATATCTTCAACTCACTTGAATTACCGGTTTCTTTATTCAAGAGTTATTCTATTTATGCCGGAGTGCAGGATGCCCTTGTGCAATGGTGGTATGGTCATAATGCCGTGGCTTTCTTTTTGACTACGCCATTTCTCGGTATCATGTATTACTACCTTCCCAAGGCAGCCAACAGGCCGGTTTATTCTTATAAGCTCTCTATTATTCACTTCTGGTCATTAATCTTTATTTATATCTGGGCTGGTCCGCACCACTTGCTTTACACGGCTCTGCCCGATTGGGCTCAATCATTGGGCACAGTATTTTCGGTTATGCTCATTGCACCGTCATGGGGCGGTATGCTCAACGGCCTCATGACCTTGCGTGGCGCCTGGGACCGGGTACGAGAAGATCCTGTACTGAAGTTCATGGTAGTGGCGGTAACTGCTTACGGTATGTCCACTTTCGAGGGACCCATGTTGTCGCTTAAGAACTTCAACGCCATTACCCACTTTACCGACTGGATTATCGGCCATGTGCACGTAGGCGGCCTGGGCTGGAACGGCTTCCTGACTTTCGGTATGCTGTACTGGCTGGTACCGCGCATGTGGCAGACCAAGCTGTACTCGCGCAACCTGGCCAACCTGCACTTCTGGATTGGTACACTGGGTATCATCCTGTATGTACTGCCGTTGTACTGGGGTGGTGTGGTGCAGAGCTTGATGTGGAAGGAATTTACCGAAGACGGCTTCCTGATGTACGGCAACTTCCTTGATACGGTGACCAAGATTATCCCGTTCTACATGATTCGTGCTACGGGCGGCCTGCTTTATTTCACCGGGGTAATATTCATGGTTTATAACCTGATCAAGACGGCTAAATCAGGCACATTCCTGGCCAACGAGGAAGCCGAGGCCCCGGCATTGGAAAAAGTAAAAATTGCCGGTGGTGGTCATGCTGCTCTGGAGCGCAAGCCGGTGCTGTTTACCGTGCTGGCGCTGATAGCCGTTGCCATAGGCGGTATAGCCGAGATTGTACCTACCTATCTGGTAAAGTCGAATATACCGACCATTCCGAGTGTGAAGCCTTACACACCACTGGAACTGGAGGGACGCGATATCTACATTCGTGAAGGCTGCAACAACTGCCATTCGCAAATGGTGAGACCTTTCCGCAGCGAAACGGAACGCTACGGTCAGTACTCCAAAGCCGGAGAATTTGTCTATGACCATCCTTTCCTGTGGGGTTCGCGCAGAACGGGGCCCGATTTGCACCGCGAAGGACTTGGCAACAAGAATGCCAAGCCACATGCCTGGCACTTCAAGCACATGTATGATCCGCGTATTACTTCCCCGGGGTCAATCATGCCCAACTACCCGTGGCTGCATGAAAATACGCTGGATATAAGCCATACGGCCGACAAAATAAAGGCCATGCGTAAACTGGGGGTTCCTTACCAGAAAGGCTATGAAAAGATTGCGGTTGATGACCTGAAGGCACAAGCCCAGCAAATAGCCGATGCGCTGAATGCTGAAGAGGACATTACCACTTCAGCCGATAAGGAAATCATCGCCCTGATTGCCTATCTGCAACGCCTGGGTACTGATATCAATGTAAAAGAAGATGTAGCCAGCAACTAAAAGGATATGTTTAAGCATTATTTCGAAGGCATCCGATACATTGAAATAGGACCCATAGTAGGGCTGGTGGTGTTTATGGTCTTCTTTATCGTACTGGTATATCTGGTACTGAAAATGGATAAGGGTTTTGTAAATGAAATGAAAAACAAACCCCTGGAAGGAGACCATGAACAAGGCCAACCCAACCTGAACGATGAACTCACCTAAATTCTCTATAACCTTAAAACCTGTAAAAACCATGAACAAAACCAACCAGAACATCAGAAAGAAGCCGGCCGGGTGGATGATGGCCTTGCTGCTGGTGTTGCTTTCGGTAAGCGGAGCAATGGCTCAGGGCAACAGCCAAACAGAAACCACTTTGCTTATTGCAGTAATAGTAGTAGGCATAGTGGCGGTAATTGTGCTGCTGGTATCTATTTACACCCTGCAGGTGCTCAACGTAATACTGCGTACCGAAGAAGAGCGCAAAGCCAAGGAAGCAGGGGTAGAACCCAAGTCTGCCAAGAGCTGGTGGCAGCGTTTCCTTAAGGTGGTAAACCGCAGGGTGGACATTGAGGAGGAAGACACCATTTTGCTCGACCACAACTACGATGGTATCCGTGAGCTCGACAACCACCTACCACCGTGGTGGACCTACCTGTTTTATCTGACTATTGCCTTCGGGGTAGTCTATTTGATTCTCTATCACGTTACCGGCACCCTGCCGTTGTCTGAAGAAGAATATAAGATAGAGATGGCTGAAGCGCAGGCCATGGCTGAAGCCCGCCAGGCGGAGAGCCCGGCAGAAGAGTTTAACGAAGCCGACCTGAAGCTAACTGATGATCCGGCTATTCTGGAAAGCGGAGCCAAAATATTTGCCCAGCAATGTGCCGTATGCCATAAGGCAGATGGTGGTGGCAGCATTGGCCCCAACCTTACCGATGATTATTGGCTGCATGGCGGGGATATTAAGAGTGTATATAACACCATCAAACATGGTGTACCGGATAAGGGAATGATTGCCTGGGAGGCGATGCTCTCGCCTACACAAATTCGCGATGTGGCCAACTATGTAAAATCGCTGCGCGGTACCAATCCGCCAGGGGCGAAAGCACCACAAGGTGAGCTATATGAAGGTGAGTAAATAGCTTCTGCGGCAAGTAAAGCAAAGAGAGTTTTAAGGTTATGGAGAATTTTTATGAATACGAAGAGGAGTTTCGTAATTCAATTGCCACGGTAGATGCCGAAGGTAAGCGCATCTGGATTTACCCGAAAAAGCCACACGGCCGCTATACTACCGCTCGTACCATTGTGGCTACCATTTTGCTGGCGATACTGTTTGCCGGTCCGTTTATCAAGATTGGCGGACAGCCACTGCTGCTGTTCAATATTTTCGAACGCAAGTTCGTAATTCTGGGTATTGCCTTCTGGCCACAGGATTTTTACCTGTTCGGTCTGGCCATGATTACCTTTTTTGTATTTATCATTCTGTTTACGGTAGTCTTTGGCCGGGTATGGTGCGGCTGGGCCTGTCCGCAGACCATTTTCATGGAAATGGTCTTTCGCAGAATAGAGTACTGGATAGAAGGCGATGCCAACAAACAGCGCAAGCTCGACCAGGGGCCTTGGACACGTGAGAAGATTATTAAGAAAACAGTCAAATACCTGATTTTCCTGGCCATTTCGTTGCTGATTGCCCATGTGCTGATGGCCTATCTGATAGGCATAGAAAAGGTAAAAGAGATTGTTACCTCATCACCGTTTGAGCACTGGAGTGGCTTTTTGGGCATGCTGTTTTTCACCGGATTATTTTTCTGGGTTTTTGCCTATTTCCGCGAGCAGGCCTGTGTAGCAGTATGTCCGTACGGGCGCTTGCAGGGCGTGCTGCTCAACGAAGACTCTATGACGGTGGCGTATGACTTTGTACGCGGAGAGCCGCGCGGCAAACTAAAGAAAGGCAAAGTAGATGAAGAAAAAGGCGATTGTATAGATTGCCGCTTATGTGTGCATGCCTGCCCTACCGGTATTGACATCCGCAACGGCACCCAACTGGAATGTGTAAACTGTACCGCCTGTATGGATGCCTGTGATGAGGTGATGACCAAAATAGGTAAGCCAACGGGACTCATCCGTATTTCTTCTTACAACGCCATAGCCAAGGGTGAGAAAAAACTGTTTACCACACGGGTAAAAGCCTATATGGCCGTGCTGTTGGTGCTGGTTACCGTGGTAACCACCCTGCTGCTCAACCGGGCCGATATAGATGCTACGGTATTACGGGTTCCCGGACAATTGTATCAGCATACTGAAGACGGTCGCATACAAAATCTGTATAATGTGACCATGCTCAATAAAACCTTTGAAGAAGTGGAAGTAGAGCTGCGTATCAAGAATATTCCGGATGCGGAGATTTTGATAGTAGGGGGTAATAATAAAATAACCATGGCCCCTAACAGCACCAAAGAGCTGACCATGCTGGTAAAATTGCCACCGGAAGCGATAAAGGGTGCCAAGACCCCGATAGAGTTTGAAATCGTCAAAAATGGCGAAGTGGTAGCCACTACTACAACCAATTTCCTGGGGCCTTTTAAAATAGGCGGGTAAAATGAACTGGGGCTGGAAAATAACCATTGCCATTATCGTATATATGATTGGCATTATCTCGGTAGTATGGTACACCATGACGCTGGACGTAAACCTGGTGTCGGAAGACTATTACAAGCAGGAACTGGCCTATGAGGAGCAGATAACCCGGCAAAAAAATACCGCTGCCTTGCCAGAGAAGCCTACCTTTACTTTCAGTGCCGACCGTAAGCTGGTAATCCTTACCTTTCCGGACGGCCTGCAGCCTGAGCAAGGCACTATTACCTTTTACCGCCCTTCCGACTTTACCAAAGACCGTACCTTCAAGATCGAGCTGGACGAACATAACCAGCAGGGTTTTACCATCAGTGGCTTTGTGCCGGGCTTGTGGCGTATCAAACTCCTGTGGGAGAAGGAAGGGAAATCGTATTATCAGGAGTTTAGCCTGGTGTTTTGATGTACTGGAGCGCTTTTCTTTTCGGTTTTCTGGGCAGCTTCCATTGTGTGGGCATGTGCGGACCCATTGTGCTGTCGGTACCGGGGCGTGCCTGGTGGCAGCGTTTGTTGTACAACCTGGGCCGCACGGTCACCTACGCAGCCCTGGGGGCTGCCGTAGGTGTAGTCGGCCAGGGCTTTAGCCTGGCCGGCTGGCAGCAGGCCCTGAGCATACTGGTAGGCTCCGCCATGCTTGTCATCATTTTATTTACCCGCTACCGTAGCTTCGACCTGCCCCTGAGCGGCCCTCTGCAACGCTTGTGGATATTTGCCAAAAACAAGCTGGCGGCTATTCTGCAGAGTAAGCATGGCGGAGCCCCTTTCGTTATAGGTCTGGTAAACGGCCTGCTGCCGTGCGGCCTGGTGTACGCAGCCTTGTTTGCCGCCCTGGCTACCGGAGGAGTACTCAGCGCTATGGGTTATATGACGGTCTTTGGTCTGGGCACTACACCCATGTTGCTGATAGTGGCGGCCTTTGGCCAACGTTTGAGTCCGGCCGTGCGCCATCGTTTCAACAAACTTGTACCCTGGCTACTGGCGGTGGTAGCTGTGCTGCTCATCCTGCGGGGTCTGAATCTGGGAATACCTTATATCAGCCCCAACCTCGACCAGCCGGGGCATATGCACCACGCTCATTAAATATTTACCCGGAGAGGGCAAAAAGTCAGGGAAACAACAACCCTGAAAAAACCAAAAGGCGAGGGTCACTCGCCTTTGGGTTGGTGACGCCACCGGCTTCAAAGAGCCGGCTGGTTGGTCAACCACCTGCTAAATCTGGCATTGCGCCAAATCATAGTTAAAGCTACAACCGATCTGTCTAAAAAGCAAGATTTTTTTGTTAAAAAACGCCCGCACCGCCCAAAAAAAATTTTTAGCAAACCTGATATATATCTTCTTACAAAAGCACGGCTTTTATTAACTTGCAGGTTGAATTTGTCTTGAATGAAAGTATCTACACAGGAATCGTTTCAAGTTGTTTACTCTCTTTTTGAGCACGAGTATCTGGGCTATCTGTTCGAGTCGTTTATTGTACAGCTCGATGACAGCGGCCGTCTTACCTTACAACATCAGAATATCTCGGCCCTGAATGCCCGGGAGTTCGACAGTGGGCTCGATGATACCGACTATGAGCTTATAGACCTGATGGACAGCATGCAGCCGGAGGCGGTGGTGCACAAGTTTACCCGCAACGGCATGAAGGCCAAGGATTTCTTTTTGAAATACTATGCCTGCAGTGAAGATGAAAAAAAGAAATATGAAGCACTACATAAGCAGGTAAACGCTTATATGGAGAGCATCCGGGCACGTATCATGGAGCGTCTGCAAGGCAAAAAGGTGTTTGAGATGGGCTCCGATGGCGAGCCTACCTGGAAGCCCCTGCAGGTAATGCCTGCCAAAGCCAGCGTGTTGTTTCATTTCCGCAAAAACGAAGACAACACCCACTATTTTATCACCATCAAATATGGCGGGCAAAAGCTCGATTTTCAATACCGTAATGCCTACCTGATTTGTAAGGAGCCGGCTTGGCTGGTGTTGGACGGGCGGATTTTTTCTTTTGAAAAAGATGTGGACGGCCATAAGATACAGCCCTTCCTAAACAAAAAATTTATCGTGGTCGGTAAGGATTACGAAAATGAATATTATCACAAATTTATCGCCCAGGTAGTAGCCAGGTATGATGTGTATGCCAAAGGGTTTGACATTAACACCGGCATACACACCTTTAAACCCATCCTGCAGTTTTCACCGCTGGCCAGCGGCAGTCAAAGTCTGTTTAGCGATGAAAAGGACCAGCAGGCCAACAAAATAGCTTTTACCCTTTATTTTGGTTATGGTCCGTATAAATTTCGGGCCGATCGCCACGACCCCGTATTTGTAGAGGTAGAAGAGACCGCCAATAGCTATGTGTTCCACCGAATCAGCCGCCAGCCGCAGCAGGAAAAAGCCGCCCGGCAGGTGCTGTCCGAGCTGGGCATGGACTTACGCGGTAGCAGTGTGGTGTGGCCGGCAGGGCAAGCTATAGACTGGGTAAAGCATAATAGTACGGCTTTGCAGCAAGCCGGATTTGATATCCACCAGCCGAATCAGGATCAGAAACAATTTTTTCTGGGGGAAGCCTCTATAGAGGTGGAAATCACCGAGAATATCGATTGGTTTGATATCAATGCGATTATCAAATTCGGAGAGTTTGCCATTCCTTTCAGGCAATTGCGCAAGCTTATTACCAAAAACAAACGTGAAATAAAACTGCCTAACGGCCAGATAGCCATAATACCGGAAAGCTGGTTTACCGACTATGCCGATCTGTTTTCCTTTGTGCAGGATGATGAAGACCAACCTAAATTGGCCAAGCATCATCTGGCGCTGGTTCAAGAAGCTGAGAAGCACAAGCAGGCCAAAGTAAGCATGGATCGTAAGCTTGGTCGCTTGCGCGATTTCAAACAAATAGAAGAATATGCCGTGCCGGCCGGCTTTAAAGGTACCCTCAGGCCTTACCAAAAAGCTGGTTACAACTGGTTGATGTTTCTAAATCAGTACAAATTTGGCGGCTGCCTGGCCGATGACATGGGGCTGGGCAAAACGGTACAAACCCTGGCTCTGCTACAGTCTGAAAAGGAAAAAGGGGTGACCAATGCCAGCTTACTGGTTATGCCCACCTCGCTGATCTACAACTGGAAAAAAGAAGCGGCACGCTTTACTCCGGAATTGAAAATATACGATTACACCGGTACGCACCGGGAAAAAGACACCCGTCTGTTTCAGGGGTATGATCTGGTAATTACCTCATATGGCATAGTGCGCAGGGATGTGGAGGAACTGGCGCAGTACTATTTCAACTACATAATTCTTGATGAGTCACAGGCCATAAAAAACCCCTCGTCTAATATTTCCAAAGCAGTACGCCAGCTCAAATCGGCCCATCGTCTTATCCTGACAGGCACTCCGCTGGAAAACAGCACCATGGACCTGTGGTCGCAGATGAGTTTTATAAATCCTGGATTGCTGGGTCAGCAATCGTTTTTTAAGAAACGCTACCTGATTCCGATAGAAAAGCAGCAAAGCGAAGCACATACCAGGAAGTTGTACAGCATCATCAAGCCGTTTATATTGCGCAGGCACAAGTCGCAAGTGGCGCGTGAACTACCCGAGAAAGTGGAAAACGTGCACTACTCAAGCATGACACCTGAACAGAAAGAGGTCTATGATGAAGTAAAAAACCAATATCGCAATCGTATCTTAAGCCACATTGAAGATTTTGGGGTCAACAAATCGCAAATGCTGTTGCTACAGGGCCTTACCCGCCTGCGGCAAATAGCCAACCATCCGCGCATGGTGGATGCCGATTACCGCGGCTCGTCAGGCAAGATGGACGATCTGCTGTTGATGATGGATAATGCTCTGGCTGAAAACCATAAAATACTAGTGTTCAGCCAGTTTGTCAAGCACCTGCAGCTGGTGCGTGAAATGCTTGACGAGCGTCAGCTCGACTATTGCTATCTGGATGGCGCTACCAAAGACCGTGAGGCACAGGTAGAGCGCTTTCAGCATGATGATGAGGTGCGCCTGTTTCTGATTTCGCTCAAAGCGGGCGGCTTGGGCCTTAATCTTACCAGGGCGGATTACGTGCTGTTGCTCGACCCCTGGTGGAATCCGGCCGTGGAAGCCCAGGCCATAGACCGGGCGCATCGTATCGGTCAAACTCGCAAGGTGATCACTTATAAGTTTATCATGAGCGATACGGTAGAAGAGAAAATACTCGACCTGCAAGAGCGCAAAAAAAAGCTGGCCCGCGAGCTCATCACCACCGACCAAGGCTTCGTAAAAAGCCTTACCAAAGAAGATATCGCCAGGCTGCTGGCCTAGATTAATAAAATATGTCCAAAACCAAAACAGCCTTTTTCTGTCAGCAATGTGGTTATGAGTCGGCCAAGTGGCTGGGCAAGTGCCCGGCCTGCGGGGCCTGGAATACCTTTGCCGAGGAGGTGCGGGCTACCGGCAAGACTACCCAAATCACCTGGCGCGGTACCGAAGGCGATAGCAAACCGGTGGCTGTGCAGGATATTGCTGCAGGCACAATAAGCCGTATGCCCAGCCACGATACCGAGCTGGATCGGGTGTTGGGGGGTGGCATTGTGCCGGGCTCGCTGGTCTTGCTGGGTGGTGAGCCGGGTATTGGCAAATCGACCCTGATGCTGCAGTTGGCCCTGCAACTGGCTGGTAAGGTGCTCTATGTGTCGGGCGAGGAAAGCAGCCAGCAGATAAAGATGCGTGCCAACCGCCTGGCCCCGCAAGCACCCGACAACACCTGGATATTGTGCGAGACCGATATTGATAAAATCTTTCTACAAGCCAAAGAGCTACAGCCCGACCTGTTGATTATCGACTCCATCCAGACCTTAACGGCCGCCTCGCTCGATTCGGTGGCCGGCAGCATAGGCCAGGTGCGTCATTGTGCCGGTGAGTTGCTACGCTATGCCAAGCAAACCCAAGTACCGATGTTTCTGGTAGGGCATATTACCAAAGAGGGCGCCCTGGCCGGCCCCAAAGTGCTGGAGCACATGGTGGATACGGTATTGCAGTTTGAAGGCGATGCCCGCCTGATGTACCGCCTGCTGCGCACCACCAAAAACCGTTTCGGCTCTACCGATGAACTGGGCATTTATGAAATGACCGCCACCGGCCTACGACCGGTGAGCAACCCTTCGGAGGTACTCATCAGCCAGCGCGATGCAGCTGTAAGCGGGGTGAGCATAGGTGCCACGCTGGAGGGCAACCGGCCGCTGCTTATCGAGATACAGGCCCTGGTGAGCCCGGCCGCCTACGGCACCCCGCAGCGCACCGCCACCGGACTCGACAGCAGGCGCCTGAATATGCTGCTGGCGGTGCTGGAAAAACGTACCGGCCTGCCGCTGGGCGCCCGCGATGTATTTGTAAACCTGGCCGGTGGGGTGCGCATCGATGACCCCGCCCTCGATCTGGCCGTTTGCGTGGCTATACTCTCTTCCTTGCATGAGGTGAGCATCAGCGAGCGCCTGTGCTTTGCAGCCGAAGTAGGCCTGGGGGGCGAAGTGCGGGCCGTCAACCGCCTTGACAGCCGCATAGCCGAAGCCGCCCGGCTGGGCTATGAAGCCATCTATGTGTCGAAATACAATAAAGGCCTGCCGCCAGCACATGATAAGATAGCTATACGCCCCTTCGGCCTACTGCCGGAGGTCTTTGGCGATCTGTTCGGTTAATGGAGCTATCTACGACAGTATTTTGGCAAAGGTGCTAAGTGCCCCCAACGGCCTTGCAGGACGGGCGGTACAGGCTGGCGGGCAAAGGAGCCAGGCCGTCAGGTATAGAATCCGCCTGTTTGCGTACCACAGCGTGAGAGACCTACTTTTCCCCCTCAGTGTCTCCGCAGGGACACTGAGGAATATCTTCACAGGGCCGCCTTCCCCATCAACGTCTCCGCAGTGCCGTTGATGATTCTCTACAAAAACTTGCAATCTCCGTAAATATTCTCTAATATCGTTAACATA
>WFNR01000071.1 GCA_015488485.1 Cyclobacteriaceae bacterium
TTGACGGCCAGGTGCCCAGCGATGTAAAGGACCTCCAGAAATTACCGGGTGTTGGCCGTAAAACGGCCAATGTAATTGCCTCGGTCATTTACAACCAACCCACGATGGCGGTGGATACGCATGTGTTTCGCGTGTCGAAACGTCTGGGTCTGGTCAACCAGAACGCCAAAACCCCGCTGGAGGTAGAGAAGCAACTGGTAAAATATCTGAAGAAAGAAGATATTCCCCGTGCCCACCATTGGTTGATTTTGCATGGCCGTTATGTATGCCTGGCACGCAGGCCGCGCTGTGAAGAATGCCGTCTCAGCCACCTGTGTCGCTATTATGAAAAACACCACAAGCCGGCTTAGCCTATGTGCGGTATCAACCTGATTGCCACCACACGGCCACAGGATTTACAAGCCCCCATGGCCACCATGCAGGCAGCCGTACGCCAGCGTGGCCCGGATGCGGCCGCCACCTGGCAGGGCCGGGCAGCCAACCTGCAAATACTGCTGGGGGCGGCCAGGCTACGCATCACCGACCCCTCCCCACGGGCCGACCAGCCGATGGTCTCAGCCTGCGGCCGCTATGTGCTGGCCTTCAATGGCCAGGTGTACAACCACCAGGACTTGCGCAATGAGTTGTTGCAATCAGGCCGGCAGTTCCGTACCGCCTCCGATACCGAAACAGTCCTGTACTGGCTGCAGGAAAAAGGCATTAAAGGCTTGAGTGCCTTGAAAGGCATGTATGCCCTGGTTTTTATTGATTTACAGGAAAACAAAATCATCCTCGCCCGCGACCGGCACGGCATTAAACCGCTTTTCTATAGCCTGACAAGCGAGCGGCTGCTCGTTTCCTCCCGCCTGTCGGCCATTCTACACAGCGGTCTGGGTAAGTACAGCCTGCGT
Organism: Cyclobacteriaceae bacterium; assembly: GCA_015488485.1. Lineage (GTDB taxonomy): Bacteria > Bacteroidota > Bacteroidia > Cytophagales > Cyclobacteriaceae > S012-113. The sequence goes on from WFNR01000071.1 coordinate 891, forward strand.
CAGCAGGCGGTTGACGAGTACCTGGCTTACCGACACGTGTGGGGCAGCCACACGCTGGTAAAGGAGGTAGAGCAGGTGCCCCCCGGCAAGGCGCTGGTATTCGACCACACCCTGCAGCAGCAAGAGGTATCCATAGCCCGGCCGGACAGCCCGGCAGGCCCCTTGCAAGAGAGCCTTATCAGTGCCCTGGCGTTGGTCTTTGCCGGCCCGCACAAGCCGGCTTTGATGCTAAGTGGCGGGGTGGACTCCACCCTTATGCTGGCCATGCTCAACAGGGAGCTGGGCTACCGGGAGGTGGAGGCCTTTACCCTGGCCGGCAGCCCCGATGAGCCGTGGGCCGCCCGGGCCGCCCGGCAATATGGCGCCCATTACCACCCGCTACAAGCCGGAGCAGAAAGTCTGCAGCTAGCGGATGAGTTTGTGACGGGCCTCGACCAGCCGGTAGGCGACCATGGGGCCTTGGCTACCTGGCTGCTGGCGCGGCAGATAGCTGTAACTGGCAAAACGGTGCTCTCCGGTGCCGGTGCCGATGAGTTGTTTGGCGGCTACAACCGCCACCGTGCTTTTGCTTTTTACCTGCGTTATCAAAAACTGCTGCCGGCCGCCCGGCAATTACCCTTGCCGTTGTTCCTGCTGCCGGCACGATACCGGCAGATTTGGTCGGCCCTTGACAGCGACCCGGCTCGCACCTGGCATCATTTCCTGCAGCATTATGCCGTCAGGCAGCGGGCACAGCCGCCCTTCACCTGGCCGGCCGGCAGCGATTACTTGCAAGAGGCACTGAGCCTCGACTACCACCACTACCTGGTAAACGATGTGCTGGCTATTACCGACAACGCTACCATGCAGCACAGCCTGGAAGCACGCGTGCCCTACCTGTATGATGATGTGGTGGCCGCAGCCGGCCGGTTGCCGGCCACGGAGAAGGTGGGCCGGGAAACAAAAGCCCCGCTTAAAGCCTTGCTAAGGCAATATGACGGCAAAGCGTTTGCCCAGCGGCCTAAAACAGGATTCGGCCTGCCGTTGGCCGGCTGGCTACGACAGGCAGACAGCCGGTGGTTACAAGAGGAGATGCTGAATGATAAACGAACAGCCGAATTCCTGCCCCGTCCGGACCTGCTGCAAATGTGGCGTCAACACCGGCAGGGCAAAAAGGATTACAGTATGTCTTTATGGACTATCTTAGTGCTACAAAAGTGGCTACAACAAAACAGGCTATGAAGATTCTCTATATTCACCAGTATTTTCGTACCCCGGCCGAGGGCGGGGCCATCCGCTCATACTATATGGCCAGGGGCCTGGTGGAACATGGCTTTGAGGTAGAGTTGATTACCGCTCATAATGAACCGGTGGCCGTGACCAAAGTAATTGATGGCATTACGGTACACTATCTTCCGGTGTTTTATGAAAACGAACAGGGTTTCTGGCAGCGTTTGTATGCTTTTTTCAAATTTATGCGACTGGCCCGCAAAAAGGCACAGCAGATTAAAGGGGTGGATGTGTGCTATGCCACCTCAACACCCCTGACAATCGGACTGTCGGCCATGAGCATAAAAAAGGACAAAAACATTCCCTATTTATTTGAAGTGCGCGACCTGTGGCCCGAAGCGCCTTTCCAGATGGGGGTGATCAAAAACCGGCTGCTGAAAAAATACCTGCGCAGGCTGGAGAAAAAAATATATATCCAGGCACAGAGCATTGTGGCCCTTTCACCGGGTATCAAGGAAAAGATACAGGAAACTGTGCCCGGTAAGCCGGTGACGGTCATCCCCAATATGTCGGATGTGGACTTTTTTGTGCCGGAAGCCAAAAAGCCGGAATTGGAAAAACTATTTGAGGTGGAGGGCCGCTTTGTGGTTAGTTATTTCGGTACCATCGGGCTGGCCAACCATCTGGAATACCTGCTGGCGGCAGCCAATGCCACACTCAAGGCCGGGTTGCCGGTAATCTTTTTCATTATTGGTCGTGGTAGTCAGTTGCCCAGGCTGCAGTACCTGGTCAAGCATTTCGGTCTGACCAATGTGCGCTTCCTGCCCTTTCAAAACAAATACAACCTGAAACGGGTGCTCAACATAACCGATGCCGCCTATGTGTCTTTTGCCCGTAAGCCGGTGCTGGAGACCAATAGCCCCAACAAATTTTTTGATGCCCTGGCAGCCGGCAAATTAATCATTACCAATACGGCCGGCTGGGTAAAAGATATTGTCGAAGAGCAAAAATGCGGCTTTTACTATGACCCGGATATGCCGCAGGAGTTTGTCAACCGGCTTATGCCGTTTGTCGAAAACCGTAATTTATTAACCACTTTCCAGCAACATGCCCGGCAGGTAGCCGAAACCCGCTTTGCCCGCTCGGCCCAGGTTGCCCGCCTGATTGAGGTTATTTCTTAGGCGGAAAGAGCTATTTATGATTTGATTTGAACATTAATTTCTATTTTCGCTGCCGGAAAGTCTGCTGTTGTGAAATTATCGAAAAATCTGTTTAGCGCCCGGCCTTTGCACCCCATCCAGATGGGTTGGTTTATTTTGATGGAGTTGCTGCTCCTGTTTGGTGAAACCTTTTCCAAATTTCACGTCTTTGGCCCTTTCCACCTGTTCGATTTATCGTTTGTACTGCTGGCCGTCTGGTCGCTTTATTTTTATTTCAAACAACCCAGTGCCTTTTTATTATGGCCGTTGTTGCTGGTGCTGGGCTTTTCGGTTGCTTATCTGGTCTGGTCATGGGTAGCTGCGTTAGGGCCTGCCAACTATATGATTCGGCAGTATGCCCTGTTTGTGTATATGGGTGGTAGTTGGCTGTTGTTTGCTTCCTATATCAAGGAAGAATATGCACCTTTTAACATCCGCTTTATTGCCCTGATGGGGGTAGCTGCGCTGGCCATTCAGCTTGTTTATTTATTCTACCTGGCATTGTTTACCGATGATTTTTCGCTGTTTGGCAACTTCAATTATTACAACAAAATGACGGTAATTGCCCTACTGGCCGGTGGCGCCTATCTACTGGTTTATGTGCCGCGGCTATGGCAGAAAATTCTGGTGGCGAGTGCCTTCTTGTTGCTCTCTACCACCCTGGGGCACGCCTCGGCTTTTATGGCGGCTTTTATGATTATAGCATCCTATATATTACTGCACTTCAATCGCACTTTCAAAATAATAAGCCTGGTAGCATTGGTGCTGATTATTGCCGGCTTCATCGTTTATCTGCCGCAGTTTTCCGACCACAATGCTGAATGGCGCGTGGTATTCTGGCGCACCAGTCTGAAAGAAATCATTTTACAGAAATATGCCCTGTTGGGCCATGGTTTTGGTGTACCCTACTCTTCGCAGGAAGTGTTGGATGCCTTCCGTGAGCAGTTAAACTCTCCCTGGTTCGAGGTGCGCCCCGAGGAGCAATACCTGTCACCCATGCACAACAGCTTTATTACTATGGCCTTTCACATCGGTCTGTTACCTTCGTTGCTCATTTTGGTGCCGGTGTGGCCGGCCCTGGTATATTTGTTTGGCAGCAGCCGGGTTACGCGCACCTCTGTGCGGGACTTTTTAGTGCTGTCTTTAATAGGCGTTTCGGTATGGTCGAGCTTCAATGTGGTGCTGGAGCTGCCCCATAGCGCTACTTTTTACTGGTTGGTATATTTTACCCTCGTTTATGAGTTCCGCTATCGCAGCAAAGCCACATGAAACGCCCTAAGATTCTGTTTGCCGGTCAGTTTGCGCCACCTGTGCACGGGGTGAGTGTGATGAATGACTATGTGTTGCGTAGTAAACTGATTGCCGGCAAGTATGAAATGGTGCCGCTCAACCTGACTACCGCGCGCTCTATAGGGGATATTGGCCGCACAACGCCTTTTAAATTTTTCCGGCTGGCCGGTATCTTTGTTTTGTTGCTGTGGAAGCTGCTGACCCAGCGCTTTGCCGCTGCCTACGTTACCTTGTCACCGGTAGGGCCGGCTTTTGTCAAAGACAGTTGGGTGGTGATGCTGATAAAGCGCTTCAATATTCCTGTAATGCTGCATTTACATGGCAAAGGGATTGCAAATGCCATAAAGGAAGGAGGAAAAAATATCCTGAATCGATATAAGCGGGTATTTCATAACGCTTATGTTATCAGCTTATCCCAAAGCCTGCAACAGGATATTGCCGGTATCTCCGGGTATAACAGACTTTTTACCGTGCCCAATGGCATACCGGAAACCCCAGGCATAGCGCCTACCCTTACAACGGAAGGTCCGGTCACCATTTTGATGCTATCAAACTTTGTGCGCACCAAAGGACATCTGGATTTATTAAAAGCTACCCATATTTTATTGCAAAAAGGGTATAACAACTTCCGCGTTGTATTTGCCGGAGCCCGTTCCGATGCCGAATTCAGTCGCACGTTTGACGAATATATTCAACAACACGACCTGCACGGGGTGGTAAGCCTGGCCGGCCCGGTATATGGCGAAGATAAAATACGACTACTACAAGAATCCGAAATTTTTGTGTTGCCTACCTATTATGCCAATGAGTGCTTTCCGCTGGTGATTTTGGAGGCCATGCAAGCCGGCTTGGCGGTAGTGGCCACGCACGAGGGGGCCATACCGGAGATGCTGGAAAATGGAAAATGTGGCGTACTGGTAGAAGCGCAGCAACTGGCACTTCTGGCCGGGGCACTGGCAGAACTGCTGGATAATACGGATAAACGACAGGAGTTGGGCCGCCTGGCAGCAGATAGATATAAGCGCCACTATACTTTGGCTATCTTTGAACAGAACTTACTACAGGTTTTCAATCAGGTGATATGTGCGGTATAGCGGGTTTTATAGATTATCCAACCACGGTAGAGCCTTATATCTATGAGGTGGCCGGCATTCAGCACCACCGGGGGCCCGACCATCAGGCCTTATGGCAGGAGGAGGGCGTTGCCCTGTGCCACCAACGCCTGAGTATCATCGACCTAAGTGCGGCCGCCCACCAACCCATAACGCGTGACCACCTGGTCATTGTTTATAATGGTGAGCTGTATAATTACCGGGAGCTGCGCGCCAGGCTTGAGAAAGAGCATAAAATAACCTTTACCACCGAGTCGGATACCGAGGTGATACTGGTTGCCTACCAGTTGTTTGGGCCCGACTGCCTGCAGCTCTTCCGGGGCATGTACGCCCTGGCTATCTACGATACCCGTAATGGTCAGCTGTTTCTGGCACGCGACCCTTTTGGTATAAAGCCGCTGTTTTATTTTCAGCAGCAAAAAATGCTGGCCTTTGCTTCGGAGTTGAAGACCTTGGTCAGAACACCCGGCTTCGACCGCACGGTAAGCCAAAAAGGCTTACTGGCCGCACTCAATTACCTGTGGCTACCTGAGCAGACCTGTATGTTTGATCAGGCCCGCAAGCTACCGGCCGGCAGTTATCTGTTGCGCCAGGCAGACGGCACCGTTAATATAGTACGCTACTATCATTTGCCGGCCCGCCAATTACCGGCCAGTCGGGCCGAGCAGGTGGACTTGCTGGATGAGGCCCTGCGCGAAAGTGTGGCCTACCACATGGTAGCCGATGTGCCGGTGGCCGCTTTTTTAAGCGGTGGTCTGGATTCCTCGCTGCTGGCTGTTCTGGCGGCCCGCCATAATCAGGATATTTCTACCTACAGCATAGGCATAACGGCAGCCGACAAAAAAGTAGAGCAAATGCCCGATGATGCCCGCTATGCCCGCCAGTTGGCTGAGCGGTTTGGCTTCAATCACCACGAAATCGTGTTGAACCCCAGTATTACCGATGAGCTACCGCGCATGGTATATCATCTGGATGAGCCCATAGGCGATCCGGCAGCGATCAACACCTGGCTGATAAGCAAGGCGGCCCGTGAGCAAGGCAGCAAAGTGCTGCTCTCGGGTATGGGGGCCGATGAGCTTTTCTTCGGCTATCGCAGGCAAAAAGCCACCCTGCTGGCCGCCCGCCTACCGCGCTGGGCCAATGCCGGGCTTGGAGCCCTGGCCGGGGTATTGCCTGTACAGCTAGCGGGGCGCGGCTTTAAGCCGGGGCGCTGGCTGCAGCGCTATGCAACCTTTGCCTCACTGCCTTTGCCCGATGCCTACATGCGTAGCTATTCTTATTACAGCAGGCAGGAATTAAGCACGCTGCTGGCAACTGACTTGGGTCGCTATTTTGATGAACTGGTAGATGAACACCGGGCCTTGTTTAACAAACGTTACCCCAATGACCCCATCAACCAAATGTGCTATACTGATGTCCACATGTTTATGAACGGCCTGAACCAAACCTATACCGACCGGGCTTCGATGGCCGCTTCGGTAGAAGTGCGCGTGCCTTTTATTGACAAATCCATGATAGAACTGGCCATGGCCATTCCGGGTAAATACAAATACCACCGGGGCGAGCAGAAGAGTATTCTGAAAGAAGTGGCTACCCGCTACCTGCCCAAAGAAATAATTTACCGTCCCAAAGCCTCTTTTGGCGCCCCCATACGCAGTTGGATTTCCGGGCCCCTGCGGGAAATGGTGCAGGATTTGTTGAGTGAGAGCCAAATCAAAAAAAGAGGTATATTTAATTACGCATATATAAATAAAATGATTAAAGACGACCGTCAGGGTCGTAAGGACTATGCTTATCAAATCTATGAATTACTTACCCTGGAATTATGGTGGCGTACTTTTGTTGATGATCAAGGTCATTAAAGCTCGTGTAGGTAATTGTCTGGGCACTATTTTAGCTATTTTTGTTTAACAAAATTTCCCCGATCTGATGAAGCAGGTTGTGCAAAGTTTCAAAACAGGTGAATTGGCCGTTAAAGAGGTGCCCTGGCCACAGCTTACCAGCGGTTTTGTGCTGGTGGAAAACAGGGCTTCGTTAATTAGCAGTGGCACGGAGCGTGGCACGGTACAAGTGGCCCAAGCCAACCTGCTGCAAAAGGCCCGCCAGCGCCCCGACCTGGTGGCGCAGGTGTTGCAAAACCTGCGCAAGGAAGGCCTCAAAGCAACCCTGGACAAGGTAAAAACCAAACTGGACACACCCAAGGCGCTGGGTTACAGCTCAGCCGGTATCGTGCTGGCCTCTTTGGATACCCACAACCGCTTGCAGCCGGGTCAACGGGTGGCCTGTGCCGGCCAGGATATGGCCTCGCATGCCGAGATTGTGGCGGTACCGCAGAACCTGGTGGTACCTATTCCCGATGAGGTGAGTTTTGAAGAAGCAGCTTTCACCACCCTGGGCGCCATTGCCCTGCAAGGGGTGCGGCAGGCTGAGGTTTCACTGGGGGAAAATGTCGCGGTAATCGGCTTGGGTTTGCTGGGTCAGCTTACTGTGCAGTTGCTGAAAGCGGCCGGCTGCCGCGTAATGGGCCTTGACCTGCAGCCCTCTTTGGTAGCTTTAGCCCGCGAATCAGGGGCCGATCTGGCCCTCGAGCGCCACGACAATACCCTGCCGGCCCAGGCCCGTGAGTTCACAGCCGGTCATGGTTTTGACAAGGTGATTATCACTGCTTCGGCCCCTACCAACGACCCGGTGAATCTGGCGGCTGAGTTGGCGGCCAGGAAAGGTGTCATCGTAGTGGTGGGCGATGTGGCCATGGAGCTGCAACGCGAACCGCATTTCTATAAAAAAGAACTGGAGCTACGCATGTCCTGCTCCTACGGTCCGGGGCGCTATGATGCCGATTACGAGCTACTGGGCAAGGACTATCCCTATGCCTATGTACGCTGGACCGAGCAGCGCAATATGGCAGCCTTTTTAGACATGGTAGCTCGCCAAAAAGTAAAACTTGATCACCTGATTTCGCATCGCTTCGATATAAATGAAGCGGTAGAGGCCTATAAGCTGGTAACGGGCGAAGCAAAGGACGACAGCTTGGGTATCATCCTGGAATATCCGGAAGGTGAAAAGAAGAAAACAGTTGAGAAAAATAAAATAGCTCCGGTAACCGGAAAACCATCTGTAGCATTTATCGGGGCCGGTAGCTTCGCCCAGTCTTATCTGATACCCCATGTACAGAGCCACGCCTCACTCAGAAGTGTGCTGGCCGGCCGTGGTATCAATGCCGAACACGTAGCCGGCAAGTTCGGTTTCGCCAAGGCGGTCTCCGAAGTGGCCGATATCCTGACGGATGAAGCGGTGCAGGTGGTTTTTGTGGCTACCCAGCATAATACCCATGCCGAATACACCAGCCAGTGTCTGCGGGCCGGCAAGCATGTGTTTGTCGAAAAGCCGCTGGCCTTGAACATGGAGCAGTTGCAGGAGGTGGCGGCTGCCTATGAGGAGTCGGCTGTGCAATTGGGTATCGGTTTTAACCGTAGGTTTTCGCCAGCCGCCCGTCTGGTAAAAGCACAACTACCAGCCGGGGTGCCGCTAATGATGAACTTCAGGGTGAATGCTGGAACACTGCCGCCCGACCATTGGTCGCAACTGGCTGAAATAGGTGGTGGGCGCATCATTGGGGAGGTGTGCCACTTTATCGATTTGATGCAGTATTTCAGCGGCTCACTGCCGGTAGAGGTACAGGCACGCGCGCTGCCGGGACGCAGTGCTGCAGAATCCCGGGATGATGAGCTGGTGGCCACCTTGCGCTTTGCCGATGGCTCGTTGGGCACGGTAATATACACCGCCAGCGGAGGTAAGCGCATGCCCAAAGAGCACCTGGAAATATTTGCCGCAGAAACTTCCTGGGTGATTGATGATTTCAAGCGGGTATCTGTGTACAAGGAAGATAACCTCACCCACCATAAAACCAGTGGCAAAGGCCACCGCGAAGAGGTGCAGGCTTTTCTGGATGCAGTAATAGCAGGAGCACCTTTTGAAATAGATTTTAACAGTATGTATCGCACTACGCTGGCTACTTTTAAGATACTGGATGCCCGTGCTTCCGGCCTGCCGCAAGAGATATGAAAGACCTGAAGACCGACCTTGTTTTTCTGGGCCTGTTATTTACGGCATTTACCCTGTCGTTTGAGCTGATGCTCAATAACATAGCCATTATCCTGGCACTGCTGCCGGCCCTGTATGGCTTGGTTACCGACAGGCTGTTCAGACAACACCTGTGGGGCCACTTAAAGCACAACAAAATTGCGCTGGTGATGATGGCTTTTGCCTTGTTCTACGCTGTGTCTGCTGCCATTCACTGGCGGCAATACCACGACATCAACGCCCTGCTCAAACACCTGGAAATGCGCCTGCCGTTTCTACTGTTGCCCGTCCCGCTGGCCCTGGTGCCGGAATTCAATCACCAGCAGATAAAAAGACTGTGGCAGGCTCTGGTAGCCGGCATTTTGCTGAGTGCGGCTCTGCTGCTCTTGGGGGCGTCCTGGGTAAGTATCACCACCGGTAGCCTGTACAACCTGCATCCGCGTTATGGTATGCCCGAACACAATTTTATGTACCACCGCCTGGGCTCTTATCTGGGCTTGCATGCCGTGTATTATTCTGCCATGATACTACTGGCCTTTGTGCTGACTATGGTGTTTATCCGCTTTCGCTTTGCCAAGGCTAGGGGTCAGGTTCGTTTTTTTATGATAATAACACTGGCCTTTTGGCTGCTGATGCTCTTCCTGCTGAAATCAGCCGCCATTCTGCTGGCGCTGATTTTTATAGTGGTGAGCTATGGCATGTATTTATTGTATCAGTACCGTACCAGGATGGCACCCTGGCAACGCTGGTCTGCTGCGCTGGTCATTTTGGCGTTGGTAGGTATTATGGGCGAACGTGTAATAGACAAGGTAGGTCATCGCGGCAGCATATTCAAATATGATTTTCTGCAGCCGGGTGGCGGTGAATGGAATGTGTTTAATCTGCGTAAGGCCAAATGGGATGTGGCTACTGAGGTGATAGCCGACCATTGGCTATGGGGCACCGGCCCGGCCCGCGCTCAGCAGGTGCTGGACGATTACTATGCCCGCCATTTGTTTATCAATGCCCTGCAACACCACTACAATGCCCATAACCAGTTTTTACAGACCTTTCTTACCCTCGGCCTGCCGGGCTTCTTGCTCTTGTTGTATATGTATGGCGCCTCTTTTTACCGGGCGGTCAAACGCACCGACCTGGTGTGGTTTCTCTTTATTCTCGGCTTTACCCTGTTTTCGATTTCCGAATCCACCCTGGAGGTAAACAAAGGGATTGTGTTGTTTACTTTTGTTACGTTGTTATGTTCCTTTTTGCCAGATAAGGTTGCCGTCTACTTCAATGGATAAGACCATCACCCAAAGCTTTGAGCGCTTGTACCACTGGTTGCACAGTAAACCACTGGGACAGCGCTATTTGGGTTACGATCCGTTTGACGGCCTTAACAGTTGGTGGATGCAGCATACTCCTTTGGGTCGCTCCCGCTTGATGCGCTTGCTCTGGACACAATTTTTTAAGCGTAGTCCCATAAATCTGCGTAAAGTACTAGCCATAAAACCGGGCTATAACCCGCAAGCCCTGGGTTTGTTTCTGCACGCCTATGCTACGCTTTACCGGCAGTTCGGCCGGCCGGCTGACCGTGAAGCCATGCTGTATTTAGTGCAGCAGATCAAAACATCCCGTATAGATGGCTATGCCGGGGCGTGCTGGGGGTACAACTTTCCCTGGCAGGCACGGGCCTTTTATCAGCCGGCCGGCACCCCGATGATCGTACCCACTATGGCTGTTTTCAACGGCCTGCTCAATGCTGGAGAAGTATTGCAGGATAAGACACTGACCGACCTGGCGTTATCGGCTGCGGCTTTTGTGCAGCAAGACCTTAACCGCACCTATGAGGGAGATCTTTTTGCTTTTTCTTACTCACCACTTGATACCTCGGTGGTATATAATGCCTCACTGATGGCTACTCGTATCCTGGCGTCCACCTACCGCCATACCGGAGACCCCAACCTGTTACCCGATATCAGGCAATCGGTACGCTACTGTGTAAAGCACCAGCAGCTGGATGGCAGCTGGACTTACGGCACCAAGCCCTATCATCAATGGATCGATAATTTTCATACCGGCTATAACCTGGAGTGCCTGCACAGCATTATGCATGATGCAGATATTAGCGAGTTGGCAAACCCTATAAAAAAGGGTATGCAATACTATCTCGACACTTTTTTCGACAATCAGGGTCACAGCCTCTATTATCACGACCGCCTATGGC
>WFNR01000072.1 GCA_015488485.1 Cyclobacteriaceae bacterium
GAAATGGTGAACCCGGCTTTTGCCGAGATAGCCAGGGGCTACGGCATAGCTGCCCAACGGGTGGACGAGCGCGATAACCTGGAAGCAGCCCTGGATACCATGCTGGCGCATCAGGGGCCTTATTTGCTCGAAATAAGAGTAGAAAAAGAAGAAAATATTTTCCCGATGATACCGGCCGGGGCAGCCGTGGCGGATATCAGACTGGAGTAAAAGCAACAATCATGGAAGAAAGAAAAGAAGAGGTATTTACCATATCGGTGCTTACCGAAAACAAAAGCGGCCTGCTTAATGCGGTAACCATCATTTTTACCCGCAGAAAGATGAATATCGAAGCCATCAATGTGTCGGAGACCGAGGTGGAGGGGGTAAGCCGCTTTACCATTGTCATCAAAACCACCTATGCACTGGCTGAGCAGGTGGTCAAACAGATTAACAAGCTGGTGGAAGTACTGGGGGCCTTCTTGTATCGCGAAGATGAAATTTACTATCAGGAAATCGCCTTGTTCAAAATGCCGGCCGATGCCTTTCAGAACAGCACCATTGTAGAATCGCTGGTGCGCAATAATGGCGCCCGCATTCTGGTGATTGAAAAAGACCATATCGTGATCGAAAAGACCGGACACCGGCAGGAGATACGCGACCTGCGTGATAAGCTGGAGCCGTTCGGCCTGCTTGAGTATGTGCGCTCGGGGCGTGTAGCTATTTCCAAATCGAAAAGAAAAACCCATGTCTTCCTCAAGGAGTTGGAGAAGGCCAATTATTTTAAAAAAGAGAATAGTTATCAATAAACATTTAACCGGAAAAAAATGGCAAAAATCAATTTTGGCGGAGTAGAAGAAAATGTGGTTACCCGCGAAGAATTTCCTCTGGAAAAAGCAAAAGAGGTGTTGAAAGATGAGGTAGTAGCGGTAATCGGCTACGGTGTACAGGGCCCTGGTCAGTCGCTCAACCTGAAAGACAACGGCATCAATGTGATTGTCGGGCAGCGCGAGAACTCACGCTCGTGGGATCGGGCGGTAGCCGATGGCTGGGTGCCGGGTGAGACCCTCTTTGGTATCGAGGAGGCATGTGAGCGTGCTACCATCATTCAGTACCTGCTCTCCGATGCCGGGCAAATAGCCCAATGGCCGAATATCAAAAAATACCTGACGCCCGGTAAGGCCTTGTATTTTTCACATGGCTTCGGTATTACCTACAGCGACCAGACCGGCATAGTGCCACCTGAAGATATAGATGTGATACTGGTGGCGCCCAAAGGTTCGGGCACCTCGCTCAGGCGCCTGTTTGTGGCCGGCAAGGGGCTCAACTCGAGCTACGCCATCTATCAGGATGCCACCGGCCGGGCTTTCGACCGGGTTATTGCCCTGGGTATTGCCATCGGCTCGGGCTATTTGTTCGAGACCGATTTCAAAAAAGAGGTATTCTCCGACCTCACTGGTGAGCGCGGTATCCTGATGGGTGCTCTGGCCGGGCTGTTTGAGGCGCAGTACAATGTGCTGCGCAAGCATGGCCACTCGCCCAGCGAGGCCTTTAACGAAACGGTGGAAGAGCTCACCCAAAGCCTGATGCCGCTGGTAGCCGAAAATGGTATGGACTGGATGTATGCCAATACCTCGGTTACCGCCCAGCGCGGGGCACTCGACTGGAAGAACAAGTTTCGTGATGCTGCCGCCCCTGTGTTTGACGAACTCTATGAGCGGGTATCTTCCGGCAAGGAGGCCGAGCGGGTAATCAGCGAGAGCAGCAAGCCCGACTACCGCGAGCGCCTGGAGGAAGAGCTCAGAGAGCTGCGTGAATCGGAATTATGGCAGGCGGGCGCCCAGGTGCGTAAGCTGCGCCCCGAGAACAATTGAGCAACCGGGCTACCATATCGTCACAGCTCTCGGCCGCGGCTATAAAAGCGGCTGCCGAACGCCTGCAGGGTATTGTGGCCCGCACGCCCTTACAGCATAGTGCTATGCTTGGCAAGCTGCATGGCGTGGAGGTATATCTGAAGCGCGAAGACCTGCAGGTGGTGCGCTCCTATAAAATCAGAGGAGCCTATAACAAAATGGCTTCACTGGATGCGGCTGCCCGACAGCGCGGGGTGGTATGCGCCAGTGCCGGCAATCATGCCCAGGGGGTGGCCTATGCCTGTCGCCAGCTCAAGGTGCCGGGTGTGGTATTTATGCCGGCCCCTACACCCGGCCAGAAGGTGGCCCAGGTACAGAAGCATGGGGGCGACTTTGTCGAGATCAGACTGACCGGAGATACCTTTGACGATGCTTCGGCCGAGGCCATGCACTTTTGCCGGCAGACCGGAGCTACCTTCGTACATCCTTTTGATGACCCTGAGGTGATGGCCGGCCAGGGTACCGTAGGGCTGGAAATAAGCGAGCAAATACCGGCCCTGCCGGATGTGCTGTTACTGCCGGTAGGCGGTGGTGGGCTGGCAGCCGGGGTGGCTACTTGGTTTAGGGAGCATGCTCCGCAAACCACCATCATAGGGGTGGAGCCGGCAGGGGCGGCCGCTATGCAGGCCTCGCTGGTTGCTGGCAAACGGGTGCAGTTACCGCATATCGATCGTTTTGTAGATGGAGCAGCGGTAAAGGCCCCGGGAGAGCTGAGTTGGCAGATATGCCGCGATAAGCTGGACAAGGTGATTACCGTACCGGAAGGACGTGTGTGCACCTGGTTGCTGCGGCTGTATAACGAAGAAGGTATGGTGGTAGAGCCGGCCGGGGTGCTCACCATTGCCGCGCTGGACTTCCTGCGTGATGAAATTACCGGCAAGCGTGTGGCATGTGTGGTGAGTGGCGGCAACAACGATATTGTTCGTACCGAAGAGATCAAAGAGCGTTCGTTGTTGTACGAGGGGCTCAAACATTATTTTGTGGTTGAATTCCCGCAGCGGGCAGGTGCTCTGCGGCAGTTTCTTACCGATGTGCTGGGGCCCGATGATGATATTACCCATTTTCAATATTCCAAAAAAAACAGCCGTGAGCGCGGTCCGGCCGTGATTGGCATTGAGCTGAAACGCCAGGAAGATTTTGCCGGTCTGCAAAAGCGCCTCGATCAACTGGGTTTTAAATATGAATATCTGAATAGTAACCCGGTGCTGTTTCACCATTTGATATAGTGTTGATTATTTGCTGAAAATATTTCGTCATTTTTTGAGAGTGATAACAGCGTGATTTACTAACCGGAATGGCAAGAATTTCGGAATAAACTCCGAAATTTCATAAAGAAATTTGGATTAAACTCCGAAAATTCATAAATTTAGCGCATGATACCCCGGTTATTGGCGAAACTTATTGTGGCAAAGATGGCCGATAACAAGGCTATCATCATTACGGGCCCGCGGCAGGTAGGTAAGACCACCTTGCTCAAGGCGTTGGTAAACACTGCCGATAAAAAAGTGCTCTGGTGGAATGGTGATGAAGCAGACACACGGGCCGAACTGGCCGACCCGAATGCTACTATGTTAAAAGAGAAAATTGGTCATCATGAACTGGTGGTAATTGACGAGGCTCAGCGGATAGAGAATATTGGGTTGGTAATCAAGCTCATTGTGGATAATATCCCTGCCGTCAAGGTATTGGCCATCGGTTCGTCTTCTTTTGAATTGGCCAACAAGATAAATGAACCTCTGACCGGTCGTAAATGGGAATACCGGATGTTCCCTCTAAGTACTGAAGAGATGATTTTGCATCATGGCGAAAGGGCCGAAAAACGCTTATTAAAACACCGCCTGGTATATGGCTATTATCCTGACGTTGTTACCAATCCGGGTAGCGAGAAAGAGTTGCTTAAGCAATTGTCGGACAGCTATTTATACAAAGATATCCTGGTGTGGGAGAATGTGCGCAAAACCGATAAGCTGGAAAGGCTGGTGCAGGCATTGGCCTTTCAGGTGGGCCAATTGGTATCGGTAAACGAACTGGCACAGACCTGCGGGCTCGATTTTCATACGGTAGAGCGTTACCTGACCTTATTACAAAAGGCTTTTGTGATTTTTTCACTGGGGTCTTTTAGTCGTAATCTGCGTAATGAGATTAAAAAAGCCAGAAAGTACTATTTCTACGACAACGGCATTCGCAATGCTGTGATTAACCAGTTTGGCGCTTTTGACAGTCGGCTTGACAAAGGCGCTCTCTGGGAAAATTATCTGGTGAGTGAAAGGATGAAACTGATAAACTATCACAATCATTACGCCTTACAATATTTCTGGCGCAACCATAACAAACAAGAGATTGACTACATAGAAGAGTACGATGGACGGTTGCAGGCTTATGAGTTTAAGTGGAGTGCTGGTAAAGCAAAAAAATTCCCCGCTTCCTTTTTGTCCAGGTACCAACCCCAGGTTGCACAAACTATTCACCAGGATAATTACCTGGATTTTGTTACGGCTATCTAAGCCGGGTATCCGGCTGGTTATTACAGTTATGGAAATGCAAATATCATTATTTATTGATTATCAGAAAGTTGGCTTTATATACTCAAAATAAATTTGGATTAAACTCCGAAAATTCATAGCTTTATTTTGCCAAAAACCCCGTTATAGGTAAGGTGCGTAAAAGTGATAACTAAATGAGATAGCTATGAAAAGGAAATTAAATTTGTACGGTGCAATGCTGAGTTTGTTTACCCTGGCGTTTTTATTCATGTTAAACCCGGCATTATTCGCACAAGAGAAGGAATCGCCTGAATTGGAAGAATTTACAATTGCGATTACCAAGACAAACAGTGGCGTTAAAATGCAGGGCCTCAAGGGTACGGCCTGGATTGACCTGTCGTTTACCTTAAAAAATGATGTGCCGCAAGCTGTTAATCAATACGGCATGACAACACTTGACAAAGCTGCGTCAAATCAAGATCCCGAGCTGGCGGATTTTCTGTTTACCATTACCAGAACCGGCCACGGTATTGAGTTGCAAGGGCTTGCTGGTACCGCCTGGACTGAATTGAAATTTACGCTTGCCGACAACAAAACGCTGACATTCGACCAGCATGGCATGGTTCAGCGCTACTAATGTTTTCGTGTGTGGCTATATTGATATTTATCTGATCAAAGGGCAGCTTTTGCGAAATATTTCATTATCGGTTTTGAATTCTTAAATCTATTCCACACTTTTGGCTTCGCAATGTACAAGCGAAACACATATTTCAACCCAGAAAACTTTGTAAAAAGTTTTTTGCATAAAATGCAGACGATCAGCCGGATGGCTGATGTCTGGGTTAACCCTGACAAAGAATTAATTCTTAATTCTTTCGTCAGACCGAAGGTTAAATTTCTCGATGAGAAATTTAGGTTCAACTATTTCTTTTTTTACTACTGGGTGACTACACCGGAGTAGAAGAGATAGTTTATGTATAAACTTAACTAAAAGCTCCGGTTGTAAAATCGGAGCTTTTTTTATGCGTATGAAAAAATTAAAAATCGGCATACAGGGCATCAGAGCCTCTTTTCACCACATGGCGGCCAGCGCCTATTTTGGCGAGCGCCCGATTGAACTGGTAGAGATACGCGACTTTCGCGTCCTGGCAGAGGTGGTGGCTACCGGGCAGGTTGATTATGCTGTGATGGCCATTGAAAATACCATTGGCGGTACTATTCTGCCCAATTATGGGTTTATCGAGGAGTTTGGCCTGAGTATTGTCGGAGAGGAGTACCTGCGCATCTCCATGCAACTACTGGCCTTGCCGGGCAGCCAACTGGCTAATATCAAAGAGGTGATGTCGCACCCCATGGCCCTGCGGCAGTCGATGGTGTTTCTGAAAAATCATCCGCACTGGAAAGTGACAGAGGTAAGTGATACGGCCGAGAGCGCCCGCCACATTGCCGAGCGCCAACTTACCGGGGTGGCAGCTATTGCCGGGCGGCTGGCGGCCGAAACCTATGGGCTGGAGATTATCACACCAGATATCGAAACCAACAAGCAGAACTATACCCGCTTTCTGGTGCTGGCCCGCCAGGGAGAAAACCATGTGCAAGAGTGCGATAAGGCTTCGGTGCGGCTCATCCTGTCGCATACGCCAGGGGCCCTCTACCAGGCGCTAGCTGTGCTCCATGAGTACAACCTCAACCTGACTAAGATACAATCGGTGCCCATCCTTGGCCGTCCTTATGAATACGCCATTCATTTCGATCTGGAGTACTCCGACTACCACGTGTTTCAGGTAGCGATGGACAAGATAAAAGAACGAACCAAAGAGACCCGCATTTTGGGTGTGTATAAAAAAGGTCTTTCCCCTATAAAAGTATAGATGATGATAAAACCGGCTGACAGACTGAATCAGGTAGGCGAATACTATTTTTCGCATAAGCTGGAAGAAATACGCAAGCTGACAGCACAGGGCCGTCAGGTGCTTAATCTGGGCATCGGCTCGCCCGATATGCCACCGGTAAAAACCGTGGTGGATGAGTTGGTAACCTCGGCCCGCCAGGAGGGTCACCATGCCTACCAGTCGTATCGCTCCATACCGGCCTTGCGTGCGGCTATGGCGCGCTACTACCAGCGTACTTTTGCCGTGCAACTGGACGCTACACACGGCATCTTGCCGCTGCTGGGCTCAAAGGAGGGCGTGATGTATGTATCGATGGCTTTTTTAAATCCCGGGGATGTGGTGCTGGTACCCGATCCGGGTTATCCGGCATATGGGGCGGTAGCCCGCCTGTTGGGGGCCGAAGTGCAATACTACGATTTAACCGAAGCGAACGGTTGGCAGCCCGATTTTGCTAAGCTGGCACAACTAGACTGGAGTCGCGTTAAACTCATGTGGATCAACTACCCGCATATGCCCACCGGAGCACGGTCGCAGGCCACCGTGTTCGACCGTCTGGTGGCGCTGGCCCGCCAACACGATTTTCTGCTGGTCAATGACAACCCGTACAGCCAGGTGCTTAACGACCGGCCGCTTTCACTACTTAGTGTCGATGCCGACCTCGAGCGCAGTCTTGAGCTCAACTCCCTGAGCAAGTCATTCAACATGGCCGGCTGGCGGGTGGGTATGGTAGCCGGTCATCCGCATTATATCAATGCCATCCTGCAGGCCAAAAGCAATGTCGATTCGGGCATGTTTCTGCCCATCCAGCATGCTGCCATTCGTGCCCTCGACCTGGATGCCGGCTGGCACAACGAGCGCAACGATATTTACAAGGCCAGACGCCAACGGGCCGTAGCCCTGCTTACCCGGCTGGGGTGCTCGGTAGCTGATGACCAGGCCGGTATGTTTGTGTGGGCCAGGCTACCACAGGGGGTGAACGATGACTTTAAATGGGTAGATGAGCTGCTTTACGGGGCACGGGTGTTTGTTACCCCCGGTGGGGTGTTTGGCAAGAATGGCCGTGGCTATGTGCGCATGTCGCTCTGTGCGGCCGAAGAAGTATATGAGAAAGCAATGAACAGGATATTACAATGGCAAAAGAGCAATTTACAGTCGGCATAATCGGCCTTGGCCTGATAGGAGGCTCGGCCGCCCTGCGCTTGCGGGCCACCGGCTTCGCCAGCCGGCTGCTTGGCCATGACAGCAATCCGCAGCATGCCGCCAGGGCGTTGGAGCTGGGGCTGGTGGATAGCCTGGCTACCACGGAAGAAATGGCGCGGGCAAGCGATATCGTTATCATAGCTGTGCCGGTCAATGCCGCTCCTAAAGTATTGCAGCAGGTGATGGCGGCCGTGTCGGAGACCGCCCTGGTGGTGGATTTCGGCTCCACCAAGCAACGGTTATGTGCGCTGGCCAATGGCCTGCCCAACCGTTCGCAATATGTGGCCTGCCACCCTATTGCCGGCACCGAATATACCGGCCCGGAGGCTGCTTTCAGCACATTGTATGCCGGCAAGGTAAATATTATCTGCGACCGTGAGCACAGCTCCGCACAGGCGCTGGGCCGGGCCTTGCAGCTCACGGCAGCCCTCGGTATGCGGCCGCGCTATATGGACAGCCGCGATCACGACCGCCACATTGCCTATGTGTCGCACCTATCGCATGTCAGCTCCTTTATGCTGGGACAAACGGTGCTGGAGGTGGAGCCCGATGAAAAAAACATCTTCGATATGGCCGGCAGTGGTTTTGCCAGTACGGTGCGCCTGGCCAAGAGCTCCCCGGCCATGTGGGCGCCTATTTTTACCGAAAATGCCGCCAATTTACTGGCCGTACTCGACCGTTATATTGCCAATCTGCATAACTTTAAGGAGCTGATTGCTGCCGGAGACGAACAGGCCTTGTACGAGCTGATGAAAAAAATCAACGTCATCCGTAAGGTACTCGACCGGGAGACAACCGATGAGACAATTAAAACTGACAAACCTGAAACCATAAAACAAGCATGAAAAATCTCGATTTTAACATAACCCCCATAGCCGAGTGGTCGCCCAATCCCGGGCTACCCCTGCTGATTGCCGGCCCTTGCAGTGCCGAGAGTCAGGAGCAGGTGTTGCAAACCGCCAGGCTTATAGAGCAGGATAAGCGCGCCATGGTGTTCAGGGCCGGTATCTGGAAGCCGCGCACCCGCCCCGGCACCTTCGAGGGGGTAGGCTATAAGGGGCTGGCCTGGCTGGCCGAGGTAAAAAAGCAAACCCGCCTGCTTACGGCCACCGAGGTAGCGCGGGCTGAGCATGTGAAGCTGGCCATCGATGCCGGGGTGGACATCCTCTGGCTGGGCGCCCGCACTACCGTCAATCCTTTTTCGGTGCAAGAGATAGCCGATGCCCTGCAGGGTCATGACATCCCGGTGCTGGTCAAGAATCCCATCAACCCCGATCTGCAACTGTGGGTAGGGGCGCTGGAGCGCATCCACCGGGCCGGTATCAGCAAGCTGGCGGCCATCCACCGGGGCTTCTCTCCGGTAAGCGGCTCCATCTACCGCAACGACCCCATCTGGCGGCTGCCCATTGAGCTCAAGCGCCTGCTGCCCGAGCTGCCCATTATCTGCGACCCCAGCCACATAGGCGGCAAACCCACCCTGATAGAGCCCATAGGCCAGAAAGCCTTCGACCTGCAGATGGACGGCCTGATGATCGAAACCCATATCAACCCGGAAGTGGCGCTGAGTGATGCCCGGCAGCAGGTAACCCCCGACCACCTGAGCCGTATCCTGGATAACATCGTATGGCGTAAGCCGCAGGCCCAAAACCGCGCCTTTGCCGAGCAGTTGGAAACCCTGCGTGGCCGGATTGATGAGCTGGACAGCCAGTTGATAGATGTGCTGGCTGCCCGTATGAAATTGGTAGATGAGATAGCCGAGCTTAAAAAGCAAAATGATGTAACCATTTTGCAGGTAAGCCGTTATCAGGAAATGCTGGAAAACCGCCTGAGCCAGGCTCGCAGCCGTCAGGTGAGTGAGGCGTTTATTAAGCTTATTTTTGAGCAGATACACCAGAACTCCATCAGAAGACAGGAGGATATTATGAATGCTGCTCCGGTAAAAGGCTGATAGCCGGGCGGTTACCGGCAGATGTTGAATATTAAAAAAATGATAAGATGAATTTTCAGGAGATAACCAAAAGCCACCCGCTGGTGCTGGTGGATTTTTATGCCGATTGGTGCGGCCCCTGCAAGATGATGGTGCCGGTATTTAAGCAGCTTAAAAATGAGTTGGGCGATAAGATAAAGATTGTCAAGATCGATACCGAGCGCAACCGCCAACTGGCTGCGCAGATGGGCATCCAAAGCATACCTACCATGGTGCTGTACAAAAACGGCCAGCAGGTATGGCGCCAGCCGGGCGCTATGCCGCTACATGCGCTTAAGCAGCAGGTGGAGCGTTTTATGTAAAAACGGTATTACAAATGAGCTAAGCCCGGTCTTGCTGAAAAGACCGGGCTTTCTTTTTTGCTGCCAGCAGGGGCCTGCTTATCTTTACTTGAATGTACGCCATCATCGACATCGAGACCAACGGAGGCAGCCTGCGCCAGGCACGCATCACCGAGATAGCCATCCTGTTGTTCGATGGCGAACGGGTGGTGGATAGCCTGGTAACGCTGGTCAACCCCGAAAACGCCATACCGCCTTATATCACCCGCCTTACCGGTATTCATGACGAGATGGTGGCCGGGGCGCCTAAGTTCTATGAGATTGCCCGCCAGGTGGTGGAGATGACCGAGGGCGCAGTATTTGTTGCCCACTCGGCCGATTTTGACTATAGCATTATCCGCCATGAGTTCAGGCGCCTGGGCTACGACTACCAGCGGCCGCTGTTGTGCACCGTCAAGCTCAGCCGCCAGCTTATTCCGCTACAGCCCTCCTACAGCCTGGGCAAGCTCTGTGCCGCCCTGGGCATCACCATCCGTGAGCGCCACCGGGCCGGGGGCGATGCGGCCGCCACCGTGGAGTTGTTCAGGCGCCTGCTGCAACTCGATGAACAGCGCCTGACCTTCGGCACCCTCAAGCGACCGGCCCATACCTACGACAACCCCAATATTCCGTCCAGCCTGATAGAAAGCCTGCCGGCAGCTACCGGGGTGTATTATTTTTATAATGCCGAGCGCCAGCTTATCTACATCGGCAAGAGCACCAACATCCGCAAGCGGGTGGTCAGCCACCTGCTCAACGCCAGGGGCGGCAAGGCCATAGCCATGCGCAATGAGATTGCCGATATCGACTATGAGCTTACCGGCAGCGAGTTGGTGGCCTTGCTCAAGGAATCGGCCGAGATCAAGGAGCGTAAGCCGCTCTATAACCAGGCGCAGAAGCGCACCTACTATCCCTATGGGTTGTTTGCCGACCTGCAGATTGACGGCTACATCCGCCTGGTGCTGCGCAAGGTGACGGGTGGCAGCCAGCCGCTTACCGTCTATACCTCACGCAAGCATGGCATCGACCACCTCTATTACCTGAATGAGACCTATGAACTGTGCCTGACTATGACCGGGCTGCATAAGGGGCGTGGGCCCTGCTTTCATTATGCCATCAGGCGCTGCCGCGGGGCCTGCACCGGCAAGGAGGCACCGGAAGCCTACAACGAACGCGTAAGGCAGGCGCTGGCTGCCTTTAACTACCAAAATCAAAATGTGCTGATCATCGACAAGGGGCGCAGGATCAATGAGAAGGCGGTGGTGCAGATACGCAATGGCCGCTATACAGGCTATGGCTATGCCCCGCTGAAGGCCACAGCCGGTGCACCCGCTACCCTGGCACGCTACATCGAGCCGCAAGAGAACAAC
>WFNR01000073.1 GCA_015488485.1 Cyclobacteriaceae bacterium
CTGTCTGTATCGGGTGGAGTGGTAAATGCGCTGGAAGCAGTAAAACTGGCCGAGAGCTGGCAAATAGGCAAGAAAAAATAGGCTATTAGTCGGCCTTTTCTTCGCTTTTGCTACCTGTAAATAATTTAAAGATGGCTTGGGCCATCTTTTTTTCTTTTTTCCAGAAAAAGGCAAACTGACCGAAGATAAAGCCGTAAATCAGCAAAAACACCTGGTAGGTGGGAAACACCATAATCAGCCAAATAATGGCTTTCAGCCAAAATGGAGTGGCATCGGTAACACCAAACAGCTTGAACCACAAGGGACGAACAAACATAATGGACGACCCGGATATGGAAAAAACAATGATCACAGCCAGCACATCCCAATTGGTGCGCAGCTCCCACTTGCTCTTGAGTTTTTCTAACATGGCCACAAAGTTGATAAAAAGCTGGCAAACAGCATGATTTTTAATATGAAAACACACATTTTTTATGTTGGCAGGCAGCAATTTCCTATATCTTTGCCCGCTGGTTAAGCTATGAATTGGTTTTATTCCCTAAGCGCGTTCGAATATACCATAACGGCCCTTTTTGTACTGGCCTATCTACTCTTTTTCTGGCGTATTTACCGCATAAGCAAAAAGCTGGGTACGCCCAGGGGGCACCTGTGGCCCAAATTTCTGCTACGCACCGGTTTTCTTATCCTGGCAATTATTGCCCTGCTGGGGCCCTCATTCGGTAGTAAGACCAAGGAGATCAAATCAGTGGGCAAGGAAATCATGATGTGTGTGGACTTGTCGCAATCGATGAATGCCGTGGACATACCCCCTACCCGGCTGGCACGCGTCAAAAATGAGCTGAACAATATCATCGATGCCTTTAATTCCGACCGTATCGGGCTGATCATCTTCTCATCCGAAGCCTTCGTGCAATGCCCGCTTACCTACGACCAGTCGGTATTGCGGCTTTATATTGAAACCCTGCACAGCGGCCTGGTGCCCAAGACCGGTACCGATTTGGGGCCGCCCCTGCGGCTGGCCCTTGAGAAGCTCGAAACCGAAGAGTCGGTTGTTGACCCAAAGGCCAAAGTAATCATCCTGATCAGTGACGGGGAGGACTTTGGTGAAGAAACCCCGGAAATGGCCCGCAAAATAAAAGAACGCGGCATTAAGGTTTATACCTTGGGTGTAGGCACTACCCGCGGAGGTAAAATAAAAACGGCAGCAGGTTTTAAACGCGACCAAAACGGTAATGAAGTAATCAGCAAGCTCAACAAACGCTCGCTCCTGCAACTGGCCAAGCGTACCGGGGGTGAATATTTTGAAATCAGCGACCAGAAAAACGATGTGGAACGGCTGATCAACAGCATCAAGGCGCTGGAAGGCCAACTGCGCGACACCCGCATCATTGATGTTTCGGCCAATAAGTATATCTATTTTCTGGCGGCTGCGTTATTATTGCTGGTGCTCGATATGCTTACTACTTTTAAGACCATTAAAATATGAAATACCTGCTGGTGGCCATATTGCTCGTCTTCACTTCTATCGACCCCGGCCGGATAGCCCGTATCAACAAGGCCAAAAAAGAAGCCGAGCTTGCCTGGCAGGCAGGCGACTACAAGCTGGCCCGCGACAAGTACCTCTATCTGAAGGACTCGCTAGGCGTGGAAGACGAAACGCTGCTGCTCGACCTGGCACATGCCCACATCATGCTCAAGAATTCGGCCAGCGCCCGGCAACTGTATGAGGAACTGACCGGCAGCAGCAATGCACAAATACGCTCGGTGGCCTACCAGCAGTTGGGTGCCCTGGCTTTTCAGCAAAAAAAATATGACGAGGCACTGGATCTTTTCAAGCAATCGTTACGCGCCAATCCGGCCAACGAAGACGCCCGCTATAATTATGAACTGGTAAAAAGGCTTCTTGAACAACAACAGCAGCAACAAAATAAAGATAATAACCAGGAGCAAAACCAACAGAATCAACAAAATAACAAAGATCAACAACAACAACAGAACCAACAAAAGCAAAAGCAGGATCAGCAGCAGCAGCAAGATCAACAAAACAAAGAACAGAACGAACAGCAACAACAGGACAAAAAGCAACAAGACCAACAACAGCAACAACAAGACAAAAAGCAACAAAGCGACCAGCAAAAACAGGAACAACAAAAACAACAAGAGCAAGCCGACAAGCAGAAAAAACAGCAAGACAAGAGCAAAGAACAACAACAGCAGGAAGAACAAGCACAGGAAAAACAAACGAAGCCTGACGAGCAGCAGCTACCATTTGATAAGGAAAAGCTGAAGGAAATGAAAATCAGCGAAGAGAAGGCGCGCATGATACTGGAAGCCCTGCAAAACCGTGAGGCCCAGTATATTCAGCAGCTTCGTCATAAGCCCAGCAAAAAACCAGATCCAAGTAAACCCGACTGGTAGGCCGTTCATTTTTCCAGGTAAAAGGGAATATCGGCAAAAGGGTGTAATACTTGAATAGCCGTCTGTCAGAATACACCTGGATTCAGATACTTGGAATTACTGAAAAAACCGCGCATGTGTAACCGGCCGGCTGCCATTCTGCTTATCTTTGTTGGCGTAAAACCAATCAAAATCCTGCTATCATGGAAGAAGTATATATCGTATCGGCCGTACGTACCCCGATCGGGAGTTTTGGCGGCATTTTATCATCACTTACTGCCGTGCAACTGGGCTCGGCAGCCATCAAGGGCGCCCTTGAAAAAGCCGGAGTTGCGGCCACCGAAGTAAATGAGGTGTTTATGGGCAACGTGATATCGGCCAACCTGGGCCAGGCCCCGGCCCGACAGGCGGCCTTGGGTACCGGCATCGGTACCAATGTACCTTGTACTACGGTCAATAAGGTATGTGCCTCCGGCATGAAGGCCGTAATGCTGGGCGCCCAGTCTATTATGCTGGGCATCAACGATGTGGTGGTGGCTGGAGGCATGGAGAGCATGAGCAACATCCCCTACTACGTACCGCGGGCGCGCTTCGGCTACAAGTACGGTCATGGCGAGCTGGTGGATGGTCTGGTAAAAGACGGGTTGTGGGAAGTGTATAATGATTTTGCCATGGGCAACTGTGCTGATCACACCGCCAAAGAAATGAATATCAGTCGTGAGGAGCAGGATGAATATGCCATCAACTCATACAAAAGGGCAGCCAAGAGCTGGCAGGAAGGCTGGTTTAAGGATGAAATAGTGCCGGTAGAGGTGCCGCAGCGTAAAGGTGAGCCGCTGGTGGTAAGCGAAGATGAAGAGTATAAGAACGTGAAGTTTGAAAAAATACCCAATTTGCGACCGGTATTCAGCAAAGAAGGCACCGTTACGGCAGCCAATGCCTCTACCATCAACGATGGCGCCTCGGCCCTGATACTGGTAAGCAAAAAGAAAATGGATGAACTGGGACTGAAACCACTGGCCCGCATAGCCGGATTTGGCGATGCCGCCCAGGACCCACTGTGGTTTACCACTGCCCCCGCCCAGGCGCTGCCCAAGGCACTCAAGCAGGCTGGCCTGAGCAAAGATGATATTGATTATTTCGAGATCAACGAGGCTTTCTCGGTAGTAGTGCTGGCCAATAACAAGGAGCTGGGTCTGGACCCCGAAAAGGTAAATGTATTTGGTGGGGCGGTATCGCTGGGTCATCCGCTGGGCGCCTCCGGAGCACGCATTATTACCACCCTTAACAACGTGCTGCACAAAAAAGGCGGCCGTTACGGAGCAGCCGGTATCTGCAACGGTGGCGGTGGCGCCTCGGCTATTGTGCTGGAAAAAGTGGATTAGCATAATAATAAACTGCTAAGACCGTTGAAAGTAACATGACACACAGGTTGTACTACCTGGTACTGACAAGTGCCCTGCTGGCCGGTGGGCAGGCCGTGGCTCAACGCCTGCAGGAGGTGCGCACCTATTATGACAAGGAGAAAACCATCCTGATGGAGCGCTACACCATTGCCGATGGCGACAGCAACCGCATAGAAGGTGAGTATATCAAGTACCACCCCAACGGCATGCCGGCCGTCAAAGGTTGGTTTAAAAACGGTTATAAGCATGGTGAGTTTGTCTCGTACTACCCCAGCGGAGCCCTGCAGCAAATTATTTTTTATAAAGACGACCTGCGCGAAGGCAGTGTAAAAGTGTATGCCGAGAACGGCCAGGTGCTACAAACCGGTTGGTTTCGCCAGGATACCCTTACCGACACCCTTACCATCTACTACCCTGATGGTAAGTTGAAATCGATCACTACCTTCAGAAAAGGTATGCCTGACGGTACCGTTACCGAGTTTTACCCCAGCGGACAGGTAAAACAGGTGATCGGTTATGCCGGGGGCAAGGTAAACGGCCTGACCCGCACCTACTACCCTGACGGCACCCTGCGTACGGAAGAGAATTATCATAACGGCATTGTTGACGGCTTCTTCCGCACCTATCACCCCAACGGTCAGCTCGAAACCGAGAGTATCAGGAAAAACGGGGCCAAAACCGGTGAATTCCGCACCTACAATGCAGCAGGGCAACTCACCGGCCAGGGGCATTACCAGGACGGCAAGCTGCATGGCGCCAACAAATCGTGGTACGATGACGGTACCCTGAAAGCCGACTTACATTACGACCACGGCTATCGCACCGGCACCAACATTGAGTATTACCCCAACGGGCAAATGAAATCGAAAGGCAACTATGCCGACAAAGAAACCACCTTTACGCTGAAAACCTGGTACGAGAACGGCACCCTGGAAAGTGAAACGCAGCAAAAAAACGGCAAGCCCACCGGCACCTGGAAGTACTACCACCCCAACGGCCAGCTACGGCAGATTACCAGCTATGACAACGGCCTGATAGTCGGCAGTCGCTTAACCTATGACGAGAACGGTCAGCTTATCCTTGAAGAGCCCTTTGTACACAACGGTAAAGTGGGTGTGGAGAAAGGCTATTATGCCGATGGCAAGCTAAGGTTTGAACGCACCTGGAAATCAAATAAAAAGCATGGGCCCTACAAAGAATATTACCCCTCGGGCCGGCTTAAGATAAGTGGCCGCTACAGTGGCGATAAAAAAGGCGGTGAGTGGGTGTATTACAACGAAGACGGCAGCATTCAGAAAAAAGAGCGCTACAACTACGGCAAGCTGGTGAAGTAGGTTTATTTTTGATTGCATGGAGGCTGTTAAAGAAACCCACTTCAGTTTTCCCGGGCAAACGGGCTTTTATCGCGGCAAGGTGCGCGATGTTTATTATTTCGGCAATCTCATGGCTATGGTCGTCACCGACCGCATCTCTGCATTCGATGTGGTTCTTCCCCGTGCCATTCCGTACAAAGGGCAGGTGCTGAACCGCATAGCCACCCGCAACCTGGAGGCTACGCGCGATATCGTAGACAACTGGCTGCTGGCTACGCCCGATCCTCAGATAGCCGTGGGGTACCGCTGCCAGCCTTTTGCCGTGGAAATGGTCATTCGCGGTTACTTGGCCGGCCATGCCTGGCGCGAGTACCGGGCCGGCAAGCGCAGTCTGTGCGGAGTGCCGCTGCCTGAGGGCCTCAAGGAAAATGATCCTCTGCCCGAACCGATCATCACCCCCAGCACCAAGGCCCGGGAAGGCCATGACGAAGACATCAGCCGGGAAGAGATACTACAACAGGGCCTGGTGCCGGAAGCATATTATGTACAAATGGAAGACATCACCCGCAGGCTGTTTGCCCGCGGCAGCCAACTGGCGGCCGGGCGCGGCCTGATACTGGTGGATACCAAATATGAGTTCGGCCTGAAAGACGACAAAATTATGCTGATTGACGAGATACATACCCCCGACTCATCGCGCTACTTCTACCGCGATGGCTATGACGAGCGCCAGGCGACCGGCCAGCCGCAACGCCAGCTCTCCAAAGAGTTTGTCAGGCAGTGGCTGATAGAAAACGGCTTCCAGGGGCGGCAAGGCGAACAGGTGCCGGCCATGACCGATGAGGTGGTACAGATGATTTCCGAGCGCTATCTGGAGCTCTACAGATCTTTTACCGGAGAAGACTTAAAAACGGAAAATTCCGTAAATTTGACCGATAAAATTTACCAAAACCTGCACAACTGGCTGCTGCAAAATAAGGCCTTGTGGCAAACAGACTAAAACAACCAGCATCATGAAATACAGTATTGATAAGCAAGAACAGTACACCGTATTCGCCCTGGACGAAACCAAGCTGGATTCTACCCTGGCACCCACTCTGAAAACGGAACTCATCACCCTGCAAGCCGAAGGCACCAAAAACCTCATCCTGGATATGCGGGCAGTAAAATACACCGATTCTTCCGGTCTGAGTTCGCTGTTGGTAGGCAACCGCACCTTCCAGCAAGACGGGGGTATTTTTATTCTGGCCAACTTGTCGGAGCACACGACCAAGCTGATCAAGATATCGCAACTGGATGGGGTGCTGAACATCCTGCCCACCGTAGAGGAGGCCATCGATGCCGTATTCCTGCACGACCTGGAAAACAATCTGAAAGAAGAATCGGAAGAAGACTAAGCCTGTCCTGCTCTTGGCGTTTAGCATCACCATTCTCGGTTCCAACTCGGCCGTGCCGGTATATGGGCGGCATCATACCGCGCAATACCTGCAGGTAGAGAACAGTCATTTTTTGTTGGATTGTGGCGAAGGTACCCAGTTGCAGATGCAGCGTTATGGGCTTAAGCCGCAAAAACTCAATGCCATTTTCATCAGCCATCTGCATGGCGACCACTACCTGGGTCTGGCCGGCCTGCTTTCTACCCTGCACCTGCAGGGGCGCAGCAAAGCGCTGCACCTGTACGCTCCGCCACCGCTGGCCGATATCCTGACCCTGCAATTTCGCTATGCCGACACCACCCTGCGCTATCCGCTGCATTTTCATCCGCTCGATATGCGCAAGCCCGCGCTAATCATCGACAACGAGCAGCTAACCGTACGAACACTGCCATTGCAGCACCGTATCGATTGTGTGGGGTTTGTGTTTGCCGAAAAACCCTATCCGCTACGCCTCAACAAAGAGAAACTGCCGCCCGACCTCAGTCTGGCCGAAATAGCCGCCCTGAAAAAAGGGGAAGACGTAACCGATGCGGACGGCAACATCCGCTACCGCAACAGCGACTACACCCTGCCGCCCAAGCGCGCCCGCAGCTATGCCTACCTCACCGACACCCTGTACCTGCCGCACCTGGCCGACTCCTTGCATGGGGTGGATATGCTGTACCACGAAGCTACTTTTCTTACCGAAAAAGAGCTAAAGGCCTCGCAGACCTACCATGCCACGGCCGGGCAAGCTGCCCTGCTGGCCAAAGAGGCAGCTGCCGGCAAGCTGTTGCTAGGGCATTTTTCGGCACGCTACAAAGACCTGCAACCGCTGCTGGAAGAAGCGCGCAAAGTATTTGAAGAAAGCTACCTGGCTATTGAGGGCGAAACCTTTCACATAACGCACTGATATGGCTGATCTGGGCACAAAAAAAGCACGCTTATTACTGATACTTGGAGGTATCTTTATCACCAATGCCGTGGTGGCTGAGCTAATAGGTGTCAAGATATTTTCACTGGAAAACACCCTGGGGCTGGCCCCGGCCAACATCCGGCTTTTCGGTGATTTCCTCCTTGATTTTAACCTCACTGCCGGGGTTATTCTGTGGCCCGTGGTGTTCATCACCACCGATATCATCAATGAGTATTACGGCAAAAAAGGCGTGCGTTATATTACCTTCCTTACCGTGGGCCTGATTGTTTATGTGTTCATGATCATCGCCATTGTTACCTCGCTGAGCCCTGCCGGTTTCTGGCTGGATATCAATCGTACCGATGCAACTGGCAATCCTTTTAACATCGACTATGCCTACAATAAAATATTCCGCCAGGGGCTGGGCATTATTGTCGGTTCGCTGATTGCCTTCTTGCTGGGACAGTTGCTGGATGTATTTGTCTTTCAAAAACTGCGTAAATATACCGGCCCCAAAATGATCTGGCTGCGCGCTACCGGCTCTACCTTGATTAGCCAAATCCTGGATAGTTTTGTGGTGCTGTTTATTGCCTTCTATATTTTTGGCAACCCTCCCTGGCCTTTTAAGCAGGTGCTGGCAGTGGGTATCATCAATTACATTTATAAGTTTGCCATCGCCATTATTCTGACACCCCTGCTATATTTGGGGCATAATCTGATCGACAACTACCTGGGCAAGGAGGCGGCCCACAGAATGGCCGAAGAGGCGGCCCGGGAAAGCGAAAAGATGATTTAGGGCTTAGCATGATATTTGTGCAACAAGAAAATAAAAAGATGCAACAGTTTGTCATATTTTTTCTGTCGGCTCTTAGCTTAATTTCTTTTACCGGACACAGCCAGGGCTACCGCATAGCCACCGATATCAAAGGCCAAACCGATACGGTGGCCTATTTGGGGCACCACTTTGCCACCCAGCGCTATGTAGATGATACCGCTAAGGTGATTAACGGCCGGGCCGTGTTTACCGGTAGTAAGCCTTTGACCGAGGGTATCTACTTCTACTACTCCCCCTCGCTGTATTTTGAGTTTCTTATTGAAGACCAGCAATTCAGTATCAGCGGAGAAGCGCCCGATGTGGTAGCCACGGCCACCATCAGCGGCTCTCCGGTAAATGAGGGTTTTTATAAGATGCAGCGTTTTATGGCTGCCAAACAGCAGGAGGCCGAGGCCATTCGCAACAGCCTGGACTCCACTGCCACTTTTGAGGAACGCCAGGCGGCTACCGAAAAGCTCAAGGCTATTGACAATGAAATAAAGGCCTTCCGCCAGCAACTACAGCAGGAATACCCCGGCACCCTGCTCGACCGCCTGCTCAGGCTCTGGCAGACACCCCAAATACCCCCGGTGCCGGCCGGTATGGATTCGCTGCAGTTTTCCTATCAGTATTACAAAAAGCACTTCTGGGACGGTATCGACATCACCGACCCGGGCCTGCTGCGCTCGCCCATCCTGCATGGCAAGATTATGGACTACCTCGATAATGTAGTGGTACAGCACCCCGATTCGGTAATTGCAGCCGTGGATGACCTGCTGGCCAAAGCACAGAACAGCCAGGAGGCCTTTCGCTATCTGCTGATAACACTCACCAACAAATATGAGGCCTCACCAGTGGTAGGGCTCGACAAGGTTTTTGTACACCTGGTTGACAAATACTACCTTACTGGTAGGGCCCCCTGGAGCAGTGAGGAGACCCTGAAGAAGCTGGCCAACCGGGCAGCCAGCATCCGCCCTAACTTTATCGGCAATCCGGCCCCCAACATTACCTGGCAGGATACCCTGGGCACCGATGTCAAGTTGTCGGATATCAAGGCGCGCTACACCGTGTTGTATTTCTACGACCCCGACTGCGGACACTGCAAGAAAGCCACCCCTATCCTGTACAATGCTTATCCGGAACTAAAAGAAAAGGGCGTGGAGGTGCTGGCCATTTGTACGGCTACCAATGATAAGCGCTGGCGGCAATACATTCGCGAAAATGATCTGCAATGGGTAAACCTGGCCGATATGGCCAACCGCACCAATTTTAGGTTTTACTATGATATACGGGCTACGCCCACTGTTTATATTCTGGACGAGGACAAAACCATTCTGCTTAAGAAAATAGCCGTGCAGGATATCCCGGAGGTAATAGACCAGTTGATTGCCCTAGAAAAGGAAGACTGAAGCAAGATGACGGATGTCGTAAATTCTCAAATCATCAATTGTCAATCTTTAGTCTGCTATCTTAATCGCAGAGGGCGCAAAAGCGGGAATGCGTATATGCGGAAATGCGGAAATGCGGAGATGCGGGAAGCTAGAAGCTAAAAGCTCGAAACCTGCGTGCCGAAGGCAGGCTCGAAGCGCGCTGGGCCTCCCCTTTAGGGGATTGAGGGGGCACGGGGGTGACGGAGGTCTGAGGTAGGAAGACTGAGGTAGGACAAAATCTATTATCTTCAATCGTCAATCTGCAGTCTGCAAGCTTAACCGCTAAGGGCGCAAAAGCGGAAATGCGGAAATGCGGAGATGCGGAGATGCGGGAAGCTAGAAGCTAAAAGCTCGAAGCCTGCGTGCCGAAGGCAGGCTCGAAGCGCGCTGGGCCTCCCCTTTAGGGGATTGAGGGGGCGCGGGGTGACGGAGGTCTGAGGACGGAGGACTGATGTCAGATGACTAAAGTCGGACAAAATC